>NZ_JBHXTQ010000079.1:0-20739 GCF_042677305.1 Kitasatospora sp. NPDC127121
TCGGTGCGGGAGTCCAGGCGGGCCGCGAACGGGCGGGGGCGGTGGGCGGTACGGATTTTGAGCATGGCGGGGCACCTCAAGGGGGCGGATGGGGGAGCGTGAGGGTAGTGCGCAATCACGCTGTGCATGCAAATGATTGCTTTCTGGTGTCAATGGTCGGGGCTGCGGAGGTACGGTGACGCCAAATCGGCGTGTGGGACGTGTGACGCACAAGTGGGGGCAGCGATGACACAGCGGAAGGTCAAGCGGGGGACGACGGCGAGCTCCGCGATCATGTTCGGTGCGGAGATCCGCTACGCGCGCGAGTCGGCGGGCTACACGCAGGAGGAGCTGAGCAAGCTCCTGCACTGCGACCGGACGGTGATCTCACGGACCGAGGGCGGGAAGCGGAAGCCGTCGGTCGAGGAAGTAGAGGAGATCGAGCGGCTGTTGAACACCGGCGACCTGCTGACGCGGCTGTATGGCCGGGTCGACTGGGGTGCGGCGACCGAGCACCCGGACTGGTTTTGGGACCACGTGGACCTGGAGGCCGTCTCCGTCGGGGTGCGGGTGTACCAGGATCGCGTGGTGCATGGGCTGTTGCAGTGTTCGCAGTACGCGCGAGCACTCTTCGCCACTGGCTATGCAGCTGGAAATCCGGAGGAGATCGAGGAGCTGACCAAGGCCCGACTCAGTCGACAGTGTCGCTTTCTGGCGCCAAATGGTCCGCTGTTGATCGTCATTCTCGATGAGAGCGCCATCCGTACGGTCATCGGCGGGCCCGATGTGATGAGAAGCCAGATGGAGCACTTGCTGAGGGTGGCTCAGCTTCCAAACATCGTCATTCACGTGGCGCTGTTCTCGAGTCGGCAGGCTTTCATCAACACGGCTATGGTGTTGCTGGAGCTGCCGGATGGGCAGCGCTTGGTCTACTCGGAGAGCCTCGATCGGGGGCATCTCGACGAGGATTCCGTCAGTGTGTCCAAGCATCATCGCCGCTTCGATCAGCTCCGTGGTGAATGTCTGTCAGAGCGCGAGTCGCTTCGGCTGATCGCCGAAGTGCTGGAGGGTTTCAAAGATGATGAGCAGCAAGCTCGCTGTAACCGCTTGGCGGAAGAGCAGCTACAGCGGCAACAACGGCGGCGACTGCATCGAGGCGGCCCCCGGATTCCCCGGCCTCGTCCCCGTACGTGACTCCAAGGACCCGCACGGCCCGGTCCTCGTTTTCCCGGCCGTCGCCTGGGAAGCCTTCGTGTCGGCCGTCCGTGAGGGCGACTTTCCGGCGTAAGTCTCCAAGGAGGCAGCTGTGTTGACCTGGCGAAAGAGCAGCTACAGCGGCGGCAACGGAGGCGATTGCATCGAGGTCGCCCTCGCCTGGCGCAAGAGCAGCTACAGCGGCACCAACGGCGGGAACTGCATCGAGGTGGCCCCCGGCTTCCTTCCCGACGCCGTCCCGGTGCGTGACTCCAAGGACCCGCGCGGCCCGGTCCTCGTTTTCCCTGCGGCCGCCTGGGAAGCCTTCGTACGGGCAGTCTGTGAGGGCGACTTCCCGACGTAAGACCTCCGAGGAGCTGGCGATGGTGACCTGGCGGAAGAGCAGCTATAGCGGCAGCAACGGAGGCGATTGCATCGAGGTTGCCCTCACCTGGCGCAAGAGCAGCTACAGCGGCGACAACGGCGGCAACTGCATCGAGGTGGCCCCCGGCTTCCTTCCCGACGCCGTCCCGGTGCGTGACTCGAAGGATCCCGACGGCCCGGCCCTCGTCTTCCCCGCCGCCTCCTGGGACTCCTTCATCGCCGCTGTCCGGGCCGGCGAGCTCCGGCTCTAGCCGGTCATCCCCTGTCGCACCCGAACGATTTCGATCAGTTCCGGTGCGTCGGTGGTGCCTTGAGTAACCAGGCCACTACGGTCGATCACTGTGCGCACATGACCTGCTCGCATCGACCGAGGCGGTACCTCCATGGCACAAGAACCCCGTATCGACGTTGCCCTGACGGCCCTCAAGGAGGGTCAGGCGGAGCCCACCAAGGCCGAGTTGGCGGAGATCGCCAACTCGATCTCGCCCGGCGCCTGGTTCACCAGCGCGCTGTCGGGCGAGCGGGCCGGCCGCGACGCCGACGTGACGTGGGAGCTGACCGGCTCGCCGTACAAGGGGCAGACGGCGACCGGGCAGGCGGCGGTCTACTACGCCAACCCGAAGGTCGGCCTGCGCAAGCCCTTCCTCTTCGCGGACGGCTTCAACTACGGCCCGAGCGACCTCCCCGGCCTGTTCGCCTACTTCAGCACCGCCGCCGACGGTGGGCCGGGCCTCTTCGACCAACTGCTCAGCCGGGGCTACGACATCGTGCTGATCGGCTTCACCGAGCGGCACACCCACATCCAGGCCAACGCCGGGGTCGTGATCGACGCCGTCTTCCGGTCCATCGCGGAGCGCATCGGTGACGAGCGGCTGACCGTCGGCGGGGTGAGCATGGGCGGCATCATCACCCGCTACGCGCTCGCCAAGCTGGAGACCGAGCGGATGGACCACCAGACGGGGACGTACCTCTCCTTCGACTCGCCGCACAACGGCGCCTGGATCCCGCTCGTCCTCCAGCAGATGGCGTACTTCTTCGAGGACTACACCCCGGCCGGGCCGGACGGCGTCAAGCAGGCCGACCTGATCCGCAGCCCCGCCGCTCAGCAGCTGCTCTGGGCGTGGGTCGAGAACGCCAAGTACTCCGGCCCGGTGGCCACCTCCAGCGACCTGCGCAAGGAGTTCCTCGCCGATCTCGCGCGGGTCGGCAACTTCCCGCAGATCCCGCGCAAGCTCGGCGTCTCCAATGGCCGCCGCGACGGGGCCGGTCTCCCGTTGCCGGCGGGCGAGGTGGCCTTCGACTGGCAGGCGCTGATCGCCAGCGCCACGGCCCGCTTCCAGCCGAACAAGGGCGACAAGCAGCGGATCGGCGGCATGCACCTCGGCCTTGCCGTGCGCCGCAGCACCACCAGCGACGTCCCGGCGCTGGACGCCGTGCCCGGCGGGACCCTGGACTCCTTCGGCAAGGTCGCGGACGCGCTCAAGGCGAAGATCTCCGAGGACTACCGCAGCGGCACCTTCGTACCGGCCGTCAGCGCGGTGGCGCTGGACTTCGACCCGGCGAAGTGGGACGTCGACCCGGCCGCCGCGATCACCGACGCCGCCCTGGAGAACGGCCACCTGGACGCCGTGAAGTTCGACGACGCCAACACCGAGCACAGCCACGTCTCCCGCGTGCTGGTCGACTGGATCGTCGAGCAGCTCAGCTACTGACCCTCCCACCTGGTTCGGAGCACCCCCGCGGATGGGCTAAGCTATTCCACATCACCCAGATGCGCGGGTGGCGGAATAGGCAGACGCGCTGGATTCAGGTTCCAGTGCCCGAAAGGGCGTGGGGGTTCAACTCCCCCCTCGCGCACATATGAACGGCCGGTCGACTCAACAGTCGACCGGCCGTTCTGTTGTCCGGAGGCGCCGTCTCGGCGCTTGTGGGCCCAGTGACCGTCCCCGTGTTTGTTCAGGCCGCTTGTTCGAGACGGCCGGTGGGGGCCGGATGTCGAGAGCTTGGTTTTGCGCCGTCAGGTTGGGCGGCGGCGTGGCGGTTGGTCGCCGACGGCCGCCAGATCGCACCGGTCCACGGCGCCGGCACGCGCCGGAACTGGGTGCGGACGACGTAGGCCGGCGCAGCCACAGAAGCGACGCAAAGGCCTCGTTTTGCCAGAACAGGACCAATCATCTGATTTCGGATGAGTATCTATGCGGATAGAGACCGGCTGATCACCGAAATAGGTTTCCTGCTGACCGAAGGTTGTCGGGAGGGGTGAGCCAGTGGGCGATCTCAAGGTTGACCCGGGCGAGATGTACAAGTCCGCAGGTGTGGCGCGGGCCATCGGCGAGGACTTCGCGAAGCCTTGTCAGGCAGTCGCTACTGCCAGTCACACGGCTGTCAGCCAGCTGACGGGTTGGTCGGTGGCCGCACGCCGTGTCGGAGCCCGACGTCTGGGCGCTGCCGCGCTGGCGCCCTGCCTGCCCGTGATCCTCGGAGGATGCGCGTCCGCGTCAGGCCCCAGCGATCCTCTCCCGGTCAAGGCCCGCCAGGATGCCCAGGGCTGGGCCAAGCACATGACCGAGTACATGGCGCAGACAGCTGGAATCACCCTCGACACCGGCAGCGTCGAGCCGCTCTTCAGCGACTGTGTCGGCAGGAACGACGAGGTCGTCAAGGACGGCCGGTACAAGCTGTCGTACGCGGTCCACAGCTCCGCCCCGCTCGAACAGCACCCCGAAGCCATCCGCAAGGTCCGCGCGATGCTTGAGCAGCAGGGCTTCAAGATCGACGGCTACCGGGAGAGCGCCAACGGCAAGGTGGACACAGTCCTCGACGCATCCCAGGCGTCGAGCCGGTACCTGATCACCGTTGAGACCACGAAGGGAGGACTTCTCCTCTTCCTGGTCAAGACCCCCTGCCTGATGCCTCCCGCAGCAACGGAGACTCCTCGCTGACACCACCTTGCCGCGGGGCGGTTCCCTGGCTCCTCCCTCTCAGGTCGTCCCTCGCAGGCCGTTCAGCACCATGTCCGTCAGGCGCTCCGGCAGATCCGGCTCGATCGGGCGGTGACCGAGCAGGCAGCGGGTCTGGAGTGGGGCGCAGAGCAGTTCCAGTGCCAGGGCCGTGTCGGTGCCCGTCGGGAGTTCCCCGCGTTCGACGGCCCGGCTGACGATGACGCCGGCCTGGTCGAGGCGGGACTGCCAGAAGGTCTGCCAGGCCTCGGCGAGGTCGGGGTCGTCGGAGCTGAGTGCGGCCGCCCGGGCGACGGAGCGGCCGGTCGGGGTGGCGAGGTACTCGGCCAGCGCGCGGGCGAAGGCGGCCAGGTCGGTGCGGACGGCTCCGGTGTCGGGGACGGGGATGCCTTCGTTGCTGCCGGTGAGCATGGCGTCCAGCACGAGCTTCTCCCGGCTGCCCCAACGCCGGTACACCGTGGTCTCGTTGACCCCTGCGCGGGCCGCGACCGCGGCGATGCTGAGCCGGTCGATGCCCTCCTCGGCCAGCACCTCCGCGGCGGCGGCCAGAACGGCCTGGCGGACGCGCGCGGCACGGCCGCCCGGGCGGCGGCGGATCGTATCCGGCGCTGGCTCCGGCTCTTCTTCGGTCATGTGTCGATCACCTCGGCCACCACATTAACGCAAGAGCGCTTGCATTAGGTGCCGCTCGGGCGCATAGTCGTTAATGCAAGCGTCCCGGCTTTAAGTGCAGCAGGAGGCACCACTATGTCCTTCACCTGGCCCCTGGACCCGCAGGACCTGTTCGTCGAGCGTTACCCGCAGATGACCCTCGGCCTCCCCGCCGATGAGGTGGACGCCGTCCGCGCCGCCGTCACCGAGATGTGGCCCGACCGGCCCGGCAGCTGGGTGTACGAGTGGTCCGCCCTCGCCGCCCGGCACGCCGAGGCCGGGCGCCACCGTCTGGCCGCGCAGGCGTACGGCTGGGCCAAGTTCCCCTCGCTCGCCGACGACCCGAAGCGAACCGCGCTCGCCCGCCAGGTCGGGCAGTACGTCCTCGCGGCCCCCGGCTTCCCGGTGGAGTTCGAGCGCCGCATGGTCACCGTCCCGTACCGCGGCGGCGACGCCACCCTGCCGATCCACCTGATGGCCGCCCCCGGCCTGCCCGCCGACGCGCCGGTCGTGCTGGCCAGCGGCGGCGTGGACTCCTGGAAGACCGACCTGCACGGCATGTGGGAGCAGCTCGCGTTCACCCTCCCGGCGCGGCTGCTGCTGTTCGACCTCCCCGGCACCGGCGAGACCGCCCACCTGCCGATGACCCCGGACGGCGGGGCCGAGGTCATCGCCGGACTGGTCTCCTTCGCCCGCGCGGCCGGCAACGGAAAGGTCGGCCACTTCGGCATCTCGATGGGCGGCTACTACTCCGCCCGGACCGGACTGACGGGGGCGGTGGACGCCTCCGTGGTGCTCGGCGGCCCGGTGGAGCGCTCCTTCGCTCCCGGTCGCGGCTTCGCCTTCGGCATGGACGGCATCGTCGGCAACGCCCTGGGCTTCGACGCCGCGCCGAGCGGGGCCGAGCTGGAGAAGGCCTTCGCGGCATTCGACCTGCGTCCGCTGCTGGACCAGGACGCCAACGGGCCGATGCTGGTGGTCAACGGCACTGAGGACGTCCACGTCCCACTGGACGACACCCTGGTGTTCGAGGGGCGCCGGGACACCCGGGTAGAACTGATCCCGGACACCGGCCACTGCGCCATCTCGCGCTTCGGCGAGGCGATGGCCGTGATCACCCCTTGGCTGAAGGACACCCTGGCCGGCTGATCCGGCGCTCCTGCCGTAGGGAGCTCACCGTGGCAGTCGGTTCAGGTCCGGGACGGCTTCCTTCGTCTGGGACTGTGTCGGTTCGCCACGCAGGAGCGGCCGGTCGACTCGACAGTCGACCGGCCGTTCTGGTTCCACAGCGGCGGAGGGGTGTCGATCGCACCGACACCCGGAGCCGGCTGCCGATCAGGCGGGGATGGGGCGACAGCCCTGCCCGTTCACCCACAGGCCGCCCTCGGCCCAGCCGCTCTGGCACTGGTACGCCCCGCCCGAACCCCGGTCGATGAGGGTGAAGTTGCTCAGCGGCCCCCAGGTGGTGCTGTCGCAGTCGCGGCCCATCACGTTCGGCAGGTCGGCGTTCACTTCGTTGCACCGGATCACTTCACCGACCCGCTTGCCGGGGACGCCGTGCGCGCTCCCGTCGGCCGCACCGGCGGCGCCGACACCGGTCAGGCCCAGGACGGCGGTGGCCATGCCGGCGACGAAGATCAGTCGTTTCATGAGGAAACCTCCTTGATGGGGATGGGGCTCCGCAGACAGTTCCCTTGCAGTCCACCCGCGTATCGACCCATTCGCATGAACACGTCATCCCGTTGCGTGCCCTGGCGACGGCAGCGAACCGAAGAGGCCGGCCGCCCCGACATCACGTCGGATCGACCGGCCTCTTCGCCGTCCGGAGGGTCAGGCGATTCTCACGCTCGCGCCGAACTCGAACGTCTTGGTCTCGCCCGGGTTCACCACACCGATGACGGGCCCCTCGCAGCCCGGCCGATCGTGGACGTCGGCGGGCTTGTCGGTGAGGTTCTCGACGATGAGGGGCCAGATGTCGCTCTGGTAGCAGCCCGAGGGGTTGTTGTAGGTCTTGAACCCGACCCGCAGCTGACCAGTGGCCGCCTGGGCCGAGCCGGGCACCGCCACTGCCACCGCCGCGGCCAGGGCCACCGCGCCGAGCGCCTTGCTGATCCGTCGCATGTCGTCACTCCAGAGTGTCCGGGGAGCCGCCGCGGATGGCGGCTGCGCCGGAGGACTGCCCCGATCCGCCGCAGGTCACAGCCCTGCGGGGGCCGAATCACCTGATCGGGCGCCCCAGGCCGCCGCCGTGCGGTCGGCGGCCCACTCGCCACTCCTTACCTGCCGCTCGCTGCTTGCCAATCACCACCTGCTACTTGGCGAAGCGGACCTCCGGGAAGGCCGCCGAGGGGCCGTCCAGCAGTCGGCTCGGGCGGTTGAGCAGGTGCCGGTCGAAGAACGCGCCGAGGTACGCCCGGGTGGCGGCGAGCGCACGGTCGCCCTTGATGGTGCCGTACTGCTCCGGGGTGGTGTCGGGCGGCAGCTGGTCGCGGACACCGAGGGAGTCCACCAGCCAGTGCATGTCGCAGAACGACAGGTGGCCGGCCTCCGGCAGGTCCAGCCAGCGCTTCCAGCCGGTCAGGTGCTGCCAGGTCTCGTCCCAGTTGGCCGTCGCGGGCCTGCCGGCGTGCCGCTGGGCGCCGAGCAGCAGCACCGGGCGGGCGAGGCCGTCGGCCGGCAGCGGGGCGAAGAAGTCGCCGTCCAGGTTGGCGGCGGCGCGGATCCGCCGGTCCTCGCTCATCGCCTCGACGGCGCTCGCGCCGCCGATCGAGTGGCCGGCCGCGCCGATCCGGGAGCGGTCGACCTGCAGTCCGCGGACGAGCCCGGGCCCAGGCGCGGTCAACTGGTCGATCAGGAAGCTGATGTCCTTCGCCCGACTGCGGGTGACCTCGGCCGCCCGCTGGTCGTCCACGTGATCGCAGATCAGGCAGGTCTCCACCCGCCCGTCGGGGAACTGCACGACCGTCTCGTACGTGTGGTCCAGCGCGGCCACCACGTAGCCCCGGGCCGCGAGGTCCTCGGCGAGGGCGGTGAGCGAGGTGCGGCTGTAGCCGTAACCGGGGGAGAGCACCACCACCGGGTGCCGCCCGGGCGCGGGCACCGTACGGGCCTTCACGCCCGTCCGCACCTCGCTGACAGCCGGGGTGCCGAACAGCGCGGACGACACCTCGGGCGAGACGTACGGCAGTTGCTCCCCGTGCTCCCCGCGCGCGGGCTGTGCCGGGTACCAGAGAGTGGCCATCAGCTCGCGACTGGCGGCGTCCGCCCGCCAGGGGTCGTGCCGCGTCTTGTCCACCAGGTGCACCGACGTCGCGCCGACCGGCCGCCGCGTCGTCGGCGCGGGCACCTGGGGCGCCTCCGTCTCGGCACTCAACGAGAGCGTTCCGGCCGTCGGAGAAGCCGCCAGCGCGGCCTGCGGGCCGGCCAGCGAAATCAGGACGGCAATGGGCACGGCGAGCAGCGCAGCAGTCCGCCACCGAGAATTAGTCGACATACCGTCACGCTAGGCCCGCCCCCACCCCCACCGCGTCCTGCCCACGACGTAACCCCCTCCACCCCAGGTCGCACCCGCCACGCCGCCCACGCCCCCCACCCGGACACCCCCACCTCCACCCGCCCGCCCTTGCGCAAGTCGCCCCCCTTTGCACAGAGTTGAGCGCCCCGGCGGCCCTTCCCGCCTTGCGGCGCATCGGAGCTCCCACCGGCCGCGCCTCCGACTCCGGCGCCTGCTGGCGGTTCCTCCGATGCTGTAGACACACGAACCCTGAACCCCGCCCGGGATCACCGATCTTCGGTTCGAGGAACATCCATACGACAGTGCGATGTCCTCCCCTCGCCGTCCGAGGACACATCGCCCGAGCTGACTGCTGGACCGTGACCCTGGATTGCACCCATCTCGCGAGGGCCGGTTCCGCACTACCTGCCAGTACTGCGCCCGTGGCTTCGACGCCGCCCGCAACTAGCCTCGCTGCTGCGCCGCCGGTACGTGCTGCGGCAAGCGGCTCTCCCAGCTGACCCTCGCCTGCAGCCACTCCGTACTCAAGTTCGCCCTGGAACATGCCGTCTGGAGGAAGAGATACCGCGCAACGTCGCCCGCAACGTCTGTACCGGCACACCTCGACCCCGCCGCTCCGAACCCCTCACCGCCAACGAGGCCCGCACGCTCCTCGCCGCCGCCCAGGGCCACCGTCTCCACGCGCTGTTCGAGTTCGCCCTGCATACCGGCCTGCGGAAGGGGGAACGCCTCGGCCTGCGCTGGGAAGACCTCGACCTCGCAGATGGCACTGCCAGCACCCGCCGAACCCTCTAACTCCGGTGGCCTGATCGCCCTGCCGACCAAGACTCAGAGCTCCGAGCGGCGCATCGCGCTGCCCACACCGTGCCTACGCTCACTCGCACAGCACCGCGAACAGCAGCGCCAGGAACGCGAAGCCGCGGGCGCGGGCTGGAATCACAGCGGCTACCGCTTCACCCGGCCCGACGGAGCCCCGATCGAGGGAGCCACCCCCTCCCGACACTTCACCGCCTTGCTCCGCCAAGCCAAGCTCCGCCGCATCCGCTTCCACGACCTCCGGCACTCGGCAGCGACCCTTCTCCTGGAACAGGGCGTCGAACTCGTCGTCATCAAGGAACTGTTGGGCCATGCCTACATCGGCGTGACCGCGACGGTGTACGCCCACGTCCGACTCCGCCTCCAGCGCGACGCCATCGACCTCCTCGGCAACGCCCTCCGCGACCCTGCCTCCCGACCCGACGACGGCGACGAACTACCACTTTGTGCAGCACCTGTCCGCTGACGTTGCCGTCAACTACTGCCGTCAAGACGCCCAGAAGCCCCGCCGAAAAACCCCAGCGGGGCTTCTGGGTAATTCTCGCTTCAAATACCGAATGGAACTACGGGAACATTAGGTCGAATTCTTCCAGTCGCCGGAAGAGCGTTTCGGTCAGCGCCTGCTCCGTCTCCTCATCGCGCGGCCCGAATAGCTGCCAGTGATCAGATCGTCCTGGCATAGCCGCTCGAATGATGAGAGATTCCCATCCGAGATTCTGCCCGTACCCTAGATCACGGACGAGCCAATCGCGAAAGCCTCTCAGCCATTCAGCGTCAGCGCCGATCTCATACCCTCTAAAGAACGCCACGTACATGCTGTACGAGCCATCGAGCCCGAACATGGACGGGTACTTCTGCAGGTTGGCCACCAGCTCAGATCGGTTCATGGGATCGGCGTCCATTTCAAGATGTCATGCCCGTAGCCCCAGCGGGCATTGAATTCATCCATCGGGACTCCAGTTCTACCGGAGAACCCGTCATAGACTCTTCCATCGCGCACTACAACATCGTGCGTGAACCAACCCTGCTCGGTCTCCATGTAGGGGCCTATACCGTACAAATTATCCTTGCCGGGCGGATTCATGACATTCGACAGGCGATAGATTTGCCCGCCGCCAAGCTTTTTCTGAATTTGCTTAGCTACATCCTCGCAACCCGACCAGCAGCTCGGGTTCTTAACATTCTGAGGCTTCCAGTTGACCCCCAGGTCTCCGCAATTACTATTGTGCACCAATACCGGCGTGGTTCCGGCGAGTACATAGTACGTGTGAACGCCAGCAACGGTGAGGTTGTGAACTGTGTCGTCCTGGGTCCACTGGATGATGGATTCGACCCGAACGTGGCTTCCGTCATCAGTGTGGAGAGCGTCACCCGACTGAAGGTCGGCTGCATCGACCCATCGGCCCTTGCTCTCCACCCAGAAGGGATGGTGATCGGTTGCCGTAACAAGTCCTGATGTGGACTTCTCATCGCTGCCGTTAACGGCTATCTTGACCAGATTCTTTTGGCCGGTCCCGGAGATTGTCGCCGTGATCGGTCGAGTCGAGGTTTCACCAGTGGCCGGGTCGCTCGCAAGAACGGAGTCGCCAACCTTAAGGTCCTCTATGGGTTCAGTCGAGCCGTCAGCGAGGAGAACGAGGGTTCCGGAATCGAAGCTGTTGCAAGGGATGAATCGTCGAAGCGACGATTTCGCCGAGGATGCGGCCAGCATTTCTTCTGCTGATGCACCCGCTTCGCCGACTGCCCCCAGGGCGCCTGCGGCCGTTTCCTCGCCGCTCCGCTTCCCGGATTTAAATTGATATGAATTTGTGTTCGCCCCATTCTTCTTGGCGAAATCCTGGGTCTTTTTCGTGGCCCCCTTGCAGTCGTTGACAAACCAGCAGATTGGATTTACGATATTTTCTACAGTTTCGACAAATTTGACGGTTCCCGTCAGGAATCCCCAGCCTACATCAGATGCGGAGCCAGCTGCTCCATCTCCCTGGGATTCTGAGGTTCCGCAGGGATTCTTGAGTACGTAGTAACAGGGTTTTCCCCCGTTTGGCTGCGAGTTACAGAAGAGACCTTGGCAGGTGGAGCCGCCCCCTCCGCAGGAATCCTTGATGCCGTCGGCGCAAGGCGCGAGTCCAGTGGGGTCGCTAAGGTTGACTGGGTTGTTGTTGCTGTAGGCGTAGCCGTTCCATTGCTGGGGGTCCCCAGGGAGGAGTATGGGGTCAGGGCTGACGAAGCGGCCAGCAGCGGTGTCGTACTGGCGGGCGCCGAGATTGGTGAGTCCGGTGGTGTCGTCCTTTGTGCCACCGACGAAGCCCTTGGTGCCGGCCCACTGGTTGGCGCTGGGTTGGGTGCCGCGGGCGTTGCCGAACGGGTCGGTGGGGCGGCGGGTGACGGTCTGGGTCGCGTTGGTGTTGACCTGGAGGCCGCTGGTGCCGTGCGGGTCGGCGGCCTGGATCAGGACGGTGCCTCCGCCGATGGCGGCGGTGACACGCGTGTAGGTCAGGCCGCCAGGGGCGGCGATGGACCGGACGTTGCTCGTGGAGCCGCTGGCCGTGTCGAGGGTGAGCTCGTCGGTGGGCAGGTTGAGCGTGGTCTTGCCGGGGTTGCGGCGGATGAGCTGGTTGCCGTCGGCGTCGTACAGGTAGGTGGTGGCGCCGGCCTGGCCGGTCTTGGTGACGGAGTCGAGCTTGTCCTCGCCGTTCCAGGCCAGGGTGGTGGTACCGCCGGTGTCCGTGATGGCGGTGGTGTTGCCCTTGGCGTCGTACTGGTAGCTGACGGCCTTGGTACCTGTCGGCCCGCTGGTGGTGGAGGTGAGCAGGGCGTGGGGCCCGCCGGTTCCGCCGCCGGTGTTGGGGGCGTTGGTCGGGGAGTTGGTGCTCTTGGCGACTCCGAAGGTCTGGGTCGTGGTGATGTCGTTGAGGCTGTTGCCGGTGATGTCGTGCTGGACGAGGCCGGTGCGGTTGCCGGTCGCGTCGTAGGTGTAGGTGTTCCAGTAGGGCGCCGGTCCGCCGACGGTCCGTCCGCCGGGGTTGACGGTGGCCGGGCCGTTCGCGTTGTTGCAGCCGCCGACGCCGGGCACGGTGGTGGAGCTGCCGGTGCCGTGGACCTCGCCTGAGGAGTCGGTCCAGTCGGCGGTGGTGGAGGTGCCCGCGGTGTCGGTCCAGGCGCCGGTCAGTCGGCGGAGGTGGTCATAGGTGAAGCACTGGGTGTCGGTCGCCGAGGCGTCCTGGATGGTGGTGGCCGAGGTGATCTGGCCGGACTGGGTGTAGGTGTAGCTGGTGGGAGGTGAAACTCCGTTGTTCGGGGGTGGGGCTCGCGGTGATGATTTCGGGTGTGGCTGACACCAGGTTCGAAGGCTCCGCGTTGCGGCCGTACCCCAAGATCTCGGGGAGGGGGCGGCTCTCCGCGTCCGGGAATCGGGAGTGGGTCGCGGTGGAGAAGGTGCACGGGGCGCACTTCGCCGTGGTCTGCGAGGGGGGTGCGGTCCGTCCGGCCAAGCGGCGGGAGCTCCTGGGCGAGGACGAGTTGGACGGCTTCTTCGGCGTCAGCCGGGTCTGGCCGGCGTTGGCGGTGGCGGCCGCCCGGTTCGCCTCGGCGGTGTGTGAGGCGGCGGGAGGGGGTGCAGGTGGGAGCGCGGGTGCTGTGGTGACTGTTTACGGTGAACTGGCCGGCGGGTGCTACCCGCACCCCGATGTGTCCGCCGTCGCCGCAGTCGAGCCCGTGCAGACCGGCGTCTGGTACGCGCCGGGGCTGGAGTGGCTGCTCTTCGACGCCACCGTCGACACCGCCGAGGGCCGGTCCTGGATCTCCGACCGCGACCTGCGTGACGCCGCGGCCACCGCCGGCCTCGCCTGCGTCCCCTTGATCGGGCGTGGTGCGCTCACCGTGCTCCAGGAACTGCCGGCCGCCTTCCCCACCCTGGTCCCCGCGTTCCTCGGGCTCCCCGAACTCGCCGACAACCTCGCCGAGGGCTACGTCCTCAAACCCGCCGGCACCTGGCGGGAGACGGGCCCCGAGGCGGTCGGCGCGCGTCCGGTGGTGAAGGTGAAGCAGCAGGCCTTCGCCGAGGACGAGCGCTACGACGGCGCCCGCCCGTACCTGCCGCCGCCGCAGGGCGCGGCCGGGGTCCCCGCCTGGCTCCTGGTCCAGGCTGCGGCACTCCTCACCCCTGCCCGGGCGGCAGCCGCCGTCAGCAAGCTCGGTCCGCGCGCGCCCGAGGACGTCGTGGCGGCGGAGCTCACCCGGGACGTGTCGGAGGAACTCGCCGAGGCGGTGGGGGGATTGGACGGTGACGTCCTGCGCGCGCTGGAAGCCGCCCTCGGACCCGGAGCGCTCTCCCTGCTGGCGTTCGACGCCGAGGACCGGCGCTCGCCGACGAGCCGGCCCGGCTGACGGGCTGACGGGCTGACTGGTCGGGCTGGTCAGGCCGGTCGGGTCGATCGGGCGCGGAAAGATTCCTGAAGAAAGTCGCCCGCCCATGTCGAGGGCCCGTCGCCGACTCCGACCGAAGGGTGACAGCGCAAGGGTGGGCGGGGCGTGGGGGTGGGAGGGGCGTTCGGGAAAAATATGTCGGTCGGTCTACTGATTCCTTGCCGTCATCCGGGTGGTGCGCGCACAGGAAGTCGGTCTGGCCGACTTCCCGTGCGGATGGGGGCGGTGCAAGTGGGCGATGGAGAAACTGTAGACCGGTCTACATATTTCTTGCCAGCGGGTGCGTCGGCGGTCGAGGGTGGGTGAAGGGGGCGTCGAGGGGGGCTTCCGCCTGGGGTGGGTCGGGCCCATCATGGGCTCCCGGTCCGAGTCCCCGGTCGAGGGCTCCGGGTGAGGCTCCAGGAGGCAGCAGAGATGACGATTCCCTTCCCTGTCCGGATCCAGGCCGCGGTCGTCCGGGGCGCGTACGCGCTGCCGGAGGGGCTGCGGCGGGCGATCGCGGGCGCGCCGGTGGTGCGGGACGGTCAAGTGCTCTCGCTGGACGCGCAGTTGATCCTCAAGTTGCAGCGCCTGTCGAAGGCGGCCCTGGTGCTGCCCGCCGGGGTCGGGTCGTCGCGGGAGGCGATGGAGCACGCGCGGTACCTGGTGGGCGGGGCGACGATCCAGCCGGTCGCCGTCCGGAGCGTCGGAATCCCGCAGGAGTACGGCGAGTTGGCGGCCACGCTGTACACGCCGGGCGGGCTGGCGGCGGGCTCCGGGCTGCTGGTGTACCTGCACGGCGGGGGCTGGGTGGTCGGCAGTCGGGCCAGCCACGACCACGTGGTGCGGTTCCTGGCGCAGCGGGCGCAGGTGCGGGTGCTGTCGGTGGAGTACCGGCGCGCGCCCGAGCACGCGTTCCCGGCGGCTGCGGACGACGCGCTGGCCGCGTTCGACTTCGCGTACGCCAAGGCGGCCGACCTGGGCGCGGATCCGGAGCGGATCGCGATCGGCGGCGACAGCGCGGGCGGGAACCTGGCGGCCGTCACCGCACAGGCGGCGGTGCGGCGGGGCGGTCCGGCGCCGGTGTTCCAGTTGCTGCTGTACCCGGCGGTCGACGCCTCCGTCCGGCGGCCCTCGCGCGACCTGTTCGCCGACGGTTTCTTCCTGACCAGCGCGGACATGGACTGGTTCCTGGACCGCTACGCGCCCGCGCCGGCCGACCGGACGGACCCGCGCCTGTCGCCTCTGCTCGCCGCCGACCTGTCCGGGCTTCCGCCCACGTACGTCGGCACCGCGGGCTTCGACCCGCTGCGGGACGAGGGCGAGGCCTACGCCGAGGCGCTGAAGGCGGCCGGGGTGACGGTGCGCCTGAGCCGGCAGCCGGACCTCATCCACGGCTACGCCAGTTACCTCGGCATCGGCCGCCGCTTCCGGGAGGCGACGGCGGAGGCGGCCGAGGCGCTGCGGCAGGCGCTGGGCGCCGCGTAGCGCGCAACCAGGGGCGGTACGGATCGGAGGCGCTCGGCGCAGCACCGGGCGGGGGCTCGTTCGGAGGACTCAACGGCCCCTGCCCGCCTGCTCGTTCAGGCCGGGATCCACCGTGCCGCGGCGAGCTCCGACGCCTGCGCGCCGTGCGCGAGGAGATACTCCGCCACCGATCCGTGGTGACTCCGGATCGACAGCAGCGCGCGCCGCAGATGCACCTCGCGTACGGGCAGGGCGTTGTGCGCGGCCCCGGCCGGTGGCTGGTTGGTCAGGCCCAGTTCGTCGTTCGAGCGCAGGAAGTCCTGGAGGACCTCCGCCTCGGAGGCGCCCAGCAGCGTCTGCAGGACGGCGACGACGACTCCCGTGCGGTCCTTGCCCGAGGCGCAGTGGACCAGGACCGGCGCGGCCTCGCCCCCACCGGCGAGCAGTCGGCGCAGAACGGCCACCGACGCCGCGCCGGCGCGCTCGGCCATCAGTGGGTACAGCTCCAACTGGTCGGCGGGCCAGCGTCGTTCGCTGAAGACCGGTGCGTGCAGGTAGCGGGCGTCGACGAGGTCGACGGCGTCCGGGCGCTCCGCCACCTCCGGGTTGCTGCGCAGGTCGACGACCGTCCGCAGGCCGAGGCGCCGCAGCGTGTCCGCACCCTCCGCCGCGAGGCCGTGTAGGCCGTGCAGGGCGGCGGAGCGGTACAGCACGCCGTGCGGCAGGGAGCCGACGCCGCCGGCGTCGCGGAAGTTCCGTACGCCGGTGGGGGCGACGCGCTCCGGCCCTGCCCCGGGGTGGTCGGTGATCACGCCTCACTGTATCCGGGGGCGGAGGAACCGGAGAGGGCGGAGGGGGCGGCTGGGGGAGGTCACGGGCGAGAAGGGGCGCGGGAGTTGTGGTCGTGCGCCCGCCCGGTGCTGCGCAGGGGGTTCTCGGCGGCGGGCTCTTATTGTACTGTCCGTCTAATAAGCGGGTGAGCGGGCACCCGTAGGGGCAGGCATCTGGAGGCAGCCATGGCTCTCACCAACGCGGCGGCAGGGCGGGCGGCGAGTGCGCACGGGCACACCGCAGCCGACGACGACGTCTCGAAGCGGCTGCTGGAGTCCGCCGCGACCCTCTCCTGCGACCCCTCGACCGAGATCGACTGGGACGCGCCCCTCCCAGCCGACCACTACGGCCTCAACCCGGAGTGGAGCACCCTCTACGGCACCCGGCTGTGGGGCGAGATGACCGAGCAGCAGCGGGTCACCCTCACCCGGCACGAGGTCTGCTCGATCATGAACACCGGGATATGGTTCGAGATGATCCTCCAGCAGATGGTGCTGCGCGATCAGTACCTGAAGGACCCCGCCAACGCCGAGTTCCAGTTCGCGCTCACCGAGATCGCCGACGAGTGCCGCCACTCGATCATGTTCGCCCGCGCCTGCGAGAAGATGGGCGTCCCCGCGTACCGGCCGAACAAGGTCATCGCCCAGGCCGGGCGCGCGTTCAAGGCCCTGGCGAAGGGTGAACTCGCCTACGGCGGCATCCTGGTGGCCGAAGAGGTGCTCGACGTCATGCAGCGCGACTGGATGCGCGGCGAGAACGTCCTGGAGATCGTCCGCGGCACCTCCCGGATCCATGTGGTCGAGGAGTCGCGGCACATGAAGTTCGCCCGGCAGGAGATCCGCGAACGGGTGCGCCACGCCGGCCCCGCCCGCCGCCGCGCCTCGGCCACCGGCATCGCCGTCGGCGCGTACGTCATCGTCTCCAGCATGGTGCACCCCGGGGTCTACCGGGCCGCCGGGCTCGACACCCAGCGGGCGATCGCCGAAGTGCGGGCCAACGAGCACCGCAAGGCGATGATGCGCACCAGCTCCCGGCACCTGATCGCGTTCCTCGCCGAGACCGGACTGCTCACCAGCCGCTCGGCCGCCATCTACCGGCGCATCCACATGTTGTGACTGCACGTCAAAAAAGGCTCCGACTCCCGCACTTCACCACCTGTAGCGAGGGACCCCACCCCGGCCATGGCCTACGCGATCACCCGGACCTGCTGCAACGACGCCTCGTGCGTGTCCGTCTGCCCGGTCAACTGCATCCACCCGACCCCGGACGAACCGGAGTTCGGCACCACCGACATGCTGTACATCGACCCGGCGGCCTGCATCGACTGCGGCGCCTGCGCGGACGCCTGCCCGGTGGACGCGGTGTTCCCCGTCGACCGGCTGCGCGGGCCCGACGCCGTGTTCGGCGACCTCAACCGGGACTGGTACCGCGATCACCCCAACGACCACGCCTGGGGCGCGCCGACCTTCCCGCGCAGCCTGCCCGACGGGCTCGGCACGCTGCGCGTCGCCATCGTCGGCACCGGCCCGTCCGCCGGGTACACCGCGCAGGAACTGCTGCGCAGCACCGGCGCCGAGATCACCATGATCGACCGGCTGCCCGTCACCGGCGGCCTGCTGCGGCACGGGGTCGCGCCCGACCACCAGTCCACCAAACGCATCGCGGACAGCTTCGCCGGCGTCTTCCACGACCCCCGGCTGCGGATGCACCTCAACGTGGACATCGGTACCGACCTCACCCACGAGGAACTCGCCGCCCACCACCACGCCGTCGTGTACGCCGTCGGCGCGGCCGCCGACCGGCGGCTCGGCATCCCCGGCGAGGACCTGCCGGGCAGCCTGCCCGCGACCACCTTCGTCGGCTGGTACAACGCCCAACCGACCGTGCCCGCCGACGCGGTGGAGCTGTCCGGGCCCGGCGCCGACCGGGTGGTCGTCATCGGCAACGGCAACGTCGCCGTCGACATCGCGCGCATCCTGCTCACCGACCCAGACCGGCTCGCCACCACCGACATCGCCGACCACGCCCTCGCCGCACTGCGCCGCAGCCGGGTACGGGAAGTCGTGCTGCTCGCCCGGCGCGGGCCCGCCCAAGCGGCCTGGACCAAGGCGGAGTTCCTGGCGCTGCGGCAACTGCCGGGCGTCGAGGTGGTGGTCGAGGACCACCCGGAGGTGCGGGCGGTGATCGAGGAGGCGGCCGGGACGATCGCTGCGCCGACCGCGTCGGACGCGCGGGCCGCGCTGCTCGCCGGGCTGCCGCTGGTGGCGTTCGACGGGGGCGCCGAGCCGGCGCCGGGCCGGCGGATCGTGCTGCGCTTCCTGTCCGCGCCGACCGCGCTCACCGGGTTCACCCCGCCCGGTGAACCCGGTGAACCCGGTGAACCCGGCGAGCCCGGCGCGTCTACCGGGGTCGGGCGGGTGACGGGCCTGACCGTCGCCCGGACCACCCTCGCGGGCGGCCGGGCAGCCGAACCGACCGGGGAGATGGACACGCTGCTGGCCGGTCTGGTGGTGCGCTCCATAGGGCACCGGGGCGTACCGGTGCCCGGGCTGCCCTTCGACGAGCAGACGGCGACGGTCGCGCACCGGGGCGGGCGGGTCGTGGACCCGGCGACGGGGCGGCCGCTGCCCGGGGCGTACGTGGTGGGGTGGGCCAAGCGCGGGCCGTCCGGGGGGATCGGCGCCAACCGGGCGTGCGCCCGCGAGACCGTGGGCGCGCTCCTGGACGACGCGGCGGCCCGCGCGCTGGCCGCCCCGGCGGCGAGCCGCACGGACTTCGACCGCCTCGTCCGCCACCGTCGCCCGGACGCCGTCGGGCTCAAGGGACTGCGGGCCGTGGAGCGGGCGGAGCGCGCCCGGGGCGAGGCCGAGGGCCGCCCCCGCGTCAAGCTCGCCACCGTCCCCGAGCTGCTGGCGGCTGCCCGCCGACGGTAGACGGGCAGCGGGTTGATGCTGGTCGGCGCGAAAGAATATGTCGGTCGGTCTACTTAATCTGAACCGGTTGCGCACAGGAAGTCGGACAGGCTGACTTCCTGTGCGCGGGCTCCATCGAGCAGCCGAATGTAGACCGGTCTACATATTTCCCCGGGAGCAAAAAAGGCCCCCGGCCGACGGCGTGCATCGTGGAATCGTGGAATCGTGGAACGGAGGTTGAGCCACCTCGCCGGGTCGCCGAACCGGCGCGGTCCGACTCGATCGAAACTCTCCCGCACGGGGGTGTTCTGCGCCGCAACCTGGTCGCCGCTACGACGTTGAACCGGGCATGGACAACAATGCCGCACCGCTCGGTGCTTGGCGAGGACTCTCGTTGGCGGCAGAGACCGGCTGGGTTCCCGACCGCCACATCCTCAGGGCGCTTCATGCCACGACGTTCGGCAACCGGTGGTTCACCCAGATCAGCGCGACCGAGCTGGCGGGCCTGGCCGCCATGCCCGATGCGGCCGTCGTGCTCGGAAGCCGACGCGGCTACTTGGCGGACAGTCCGGGGAACCAGGCCCTCGCAACCCTGCTGCGCGAACGGCCGGAGGAGTTCGGGCTGGCCGGCCCCATCATCCTCGGTGCGCAGAGCCTGCACTGGGAGCCGGACCGAGCGGCCGGGGCGGGGCGGCTCGGGCTGGCGGGGGTGCAGTGCTTCGACGGGTTCCAGCGACTCGTCACGATCGCCCACATCTCCCGCGAACTGCCGCCCGCGGACCTGGCCAAGGCCGTCCTGTCGGTCATCGTCGTGACCGGCGACGGCCGCCACCGGGTCCGCGAGTTCTGCGACCAGACCGATCGCTACGTCAACTTCGCCGTGCCGCAGGACAACCTCGCCCGTTGTCCGCACCTGCTCGCGGTGCAGGCCGAGTTCCGGGCGGAAGGGAGCTACTTCGATCCCCGGCGAGGCATCGTGGCCGGGCCGCACCCGGTGGGATTCACGCCCGCGGACGTGTTCCGGTCGCTCGCGGCGCTGTCGGCCGCGCCGCGCCCTTATCTGAGCCATCAACTCCACACCACTGAAGGCCTGGACGCGCTCTGGTCGGACATCACCGGCGCCCCCTACCGGAGCATCGTGCACGAGCACCTGCGGGCGACCAGCGTCCAGGTCGCGGTGGAGGCCAGGCGCGAGACGCAGAAGGCCGTCGCCCGCATCCGAAAGCGTCATAACACAGGCTGCTACAAGCTGTTGGAGTACGCGCCTGAGCTGGTGACCTGGACGGCCTGCCGGGTCCTTCCGCTGGAGAAGCTCTACGACGGCGGCAGGAACGCGCCGCGCTGGACCGACCTGATCCACGGGGTCCTACCGGCCGAGACCGAGCGGGTCGCCCACCAGCTGGTCGCCTCCTACGAGCAGCTGCGCGGCTCGAAGCACATCTTCAAGCTCGCGGCGCCTGAACTCGACCTGTGGCTGGAGCTCGTGGACGACGTCCTCGGCCGGGCGTAGTCGGCCGGTCCTCGTCGGCGGCCCACTCCGGTGGATCCCGGGCGGCCGCCCGCCCGCACCCCCCCCGCGGGTGGGTGTGGACCACCCCGCGGGGGGGCGGGGGGGGGGGGAGGCAGC
>NZ_JBHXTQ010000079.1:20749-43086 GCF_042677305.1 Kitasatospora sp. NPDC127121
CATCTCGCGGGGGGCGCCCCCACTCCCGGGGGGGCGGCCGCGGGGGGCCGCGGGCGGGGGCGGGGCGTCGGGGGCGGGCCCGGGGGGGCGCCCCCCGCGGGGGGCGCGGGGCCCCCCCCCGGCCGTCACCCCCGCCGCGTGTGCTTGAGCTCCTCCCAGCGGGTGGCCTGGGCGGGGGTGAGGCAGCCTCGGAGTTCGGCCAGCTTCAGCAGCTGTGCTTCGGCGTCGGCGCCGAGGGGTTGGGCTTCGGCGCGGTAGTGGTCGGTGAGGAGGGCGTCGAGTTCGGGGCGGGTGAGGGCCGGGTCGAGGCGCTGGGCGAGTTTGGCCATGTTGCGGTAGGAGCCCTGGAGGAGGAACGGGGGTTCGGTGCGGGTGCGGTCGTCCTGGGCGGCGGAGGCCAGGTAGGCGCGGTTGACGGCGAGGACGGTGCTGCGCAGGTGGAGCAGTCCGGCGAGGACGGCGGTCATCCGTTCGGCCTCGGCGGCGGGCCAGGCGCCGGTGAGGGGGCCGCCCGGGGTGCCGGTGGCGCGGGCCAGCAGGGTGTCCAGGTCGGCGCGCTCGGCGGTGGCGAGCGGGGCCAGGTGCGGGTTGGCGGGCAGGGCGTTCTCGACGAAGCTGAGCGCGAAGAGGTCCTCGCGCCCGGCGATGACGTCGCCGAGGTTCCAGACGTCGGCGCGGTTGGCGAGCATGTCGGGCAGCCGGAAGAGGCGGCCGGACTCGGTGTACGGGTTGGCGGCCATGACGACGGCGAAGCGCTTGCCGCGCAGGTCCCACTCGCGGGCCTCGCCGTCCCACACCCCGTCGATCCGGCGCTGGGCGTCGCAGAGCGGGATGAAGCGCTGGAGGAGCTCGGGCGAGGTGTGCTGGACGTCGTCGAGGTAGAGCAGCACGTTGTCGCCCGCGTGCAGGGCGAAGTTGAGCTTCTCGATCTCGCGGCGGGAGGTGGCGTCGGGGGCCTCGGCGGGGTCGAGGGAGGTGACCCGGTGGCCGAGCGCGGGGCCGCTGACGGTGACCAGCAGCAGGCCGAGCCGTTCGGCGAGGTACTCGACGAGGGTGGTCTTGCCGTAGCCGGGCGGGGAGACCAGGAGCAGCAGGCCGCTGCGGTCGACCGGTCCGCCGGCGTCGGCGGTGCCGAGCTGTTTGGCGAGGTTGTCGCCGACCAGCGGCAGGTAGACCTGGTCGATGAGTCGGTTGCGGACGAAGCCGTTGAGCGGGGCCGGCCGGTACTGGTCGAGCCGTAGCCGGGTGTGCTCGGCGGCCAGCAGGTCGGCGCGCAGTCGCTGGTAGGCGCGGTATCCGGGGGCCTCGGTGGCGGCGAACTCCGCCACCCGGGCCAGGAGTTCGTCGAGGCGCAGGTCGAGCGCGCCGCCCGGGAGCCGGGGGTGGTCGCCGAGCAGGCCGGTGAGGCGGGTGGTGGCGGTGCCTTCGGCGGGCCGGCGCGGCAGGGACGGGCAGAGGAGCGCGGCGGCGGCCTCGGCGAGGTCGCCGGGGTCGGCGTCGAAGGCGCTGGACTCCAGCCAGGCCTGGGCGAGTTGGCGTCGGGCGGGCAGCAGTGCGGGCTCGGCGGGCAGTGCGGCCAGCGCTTCGGTGAGACCGGCGGACTCGGGTGCGGCGTGGAACTTGTCGAGCAGGGTGGCGGCCCCCGGCGCGTAAGCGAACGTGGGTGTGGCGGCGGCGAGTTCGGCCACCAGGTATGGGCCGGCGGGTTGCGGGCACGAGGTGAACTCCGTGACGGCGGAGCTCAGTTCGTCGGACAGGTCGGACAGTGCGGTCAGGGCCGCAGGTGCGGCTGGGGCTGGCGCGGCCGGGTCCGCCGCGGCCGGCAGGTCCAGCCGCGGCGCGGCGCCGAAGGCCTGCCGGGCGAGGGTGCGAGCGAGGGAGAGCGAGCGGGCCCGGGTGTGCCAGACCAGTCGCTGCCGCTCGTCGGCGCCGTGCGCCCAGTACAGCTGAGCGGCCGCCCGGGCGGCCGCCGGGTGGCGCAACAGGCCTGCCTCGGCGTGGAGTTCGAGCAGGGCGCGGAGCAGCAGCGCCGCGTCGTGGTCGTGGACGCCGCGCTGGTAGCCCTCGTCCGGGCGCTGTTCGGCGGCGCGGCGGACGAACTCCAGCAGGTCGCCCTCGGCGCGCAGGGTGTCCAGCCCGTCCGGTTCGGCGGCCAGCAGCAGACTGGCGGCGAGGTATTCGGACCGGTACAGCGCGGGGGTCTCGGAGGGCAGCGGCCGGCCCCAGTAGCGCTCGGTGGCGGCGAACGCCGGGTCGGTGACGGGGGAGCGGTAGTCGGTGCCGGTGAGGGTGAAGGCGGGGCGGCCGCGCCAGGGGACGAGGGTGAGTTCGGGCCGCTGGGTGGTGACGGCGAACAGGTGGCGGCCCAGTCGCAGGGTGTCGGGGCCGTCGCCGGCGAGTTCGGCGCGGTCGCGTCGGGCCCGGTGGGCGCGGCTACGGGCGGCGCGCAGCCGTCCGGTCAGCTCCTCGGCCCGGACCCGGTCACCGAGTGCGGTCAACTGGGCGGCGAGGTCGCGGAGTTTGACGACGGTCGGGTCGGCGGCGAGGGCGGCGTCGATCTCGGCCGCGGTGTCGAGGGCGGTGAGCCGCCGGTGCAGGGTGTCGAGGATGCGTTCGGCGGAGGCGGCGATCCGGTCGGCGCGGCGGGCGCGCTCCTCCAGCAGGTGCTGGCGGCGGGCGGTGAGGGCGTCGTGGATTCCGGTGCGCCGGTCGGCGAGCTGTTCGCCCAGTGCCGGGTCGGCGTCGGCGAAGCGGGTCTCCAACTGCTCGATCCGCAGCAGGAGTCGGCCGAGCTGGTCGTCGCAGGCCTCGGGGGTGTCGGCGGCGGCGAGCGCGGCGGTGGTGGCCTGGGCGAGCAGGGCGGTTTCGGCGGCGAACTCGGCGGCGGCCTCGCGGGTGCGCAGGTCGCGACGGCGGACGGTGAGGGCGGCGCGGGCGCGGTTGAGTAGTCCGAGGACGTCGGCGAGCCGGTCGAGGATGGCGGTGCGGGTGGTGGCGTCGGCCAGGTCGAGGGTGCCGACGAGCTCCGAGACGGTCTGCAACGCCTCGCTCTGCTCGGAGATCTGGAGGCCCAGCGGCTCGGCTCCGGCGGCGGTGGCGAGGGCGGCGCAGCGGTCGGCGAGTTCGCCGGCGCGCCGGCGGTGCGGGGCGAAGGCCTCGGGTTCGGCGAGGTGTCCGACGGCGCGGGCGGCGGCCTCGGTCAGGCCCTCGGCGAGGTGGGCGGCGAGCGCGTCGATCCGGGCGGGCTCGGCGCGCGGCAGGTCGCGCAGCGCCTCGACCCGGCCCTGGGCGCGGCGCAGCCCGGCGAGCCGGTCGACCCATTCGGCGGCGTCGGCGAGGGTCTCGCCGCGGGCGGTGCGCAGCAGGCCTTCGACGTGTTCGGCGGCCTGTTCGGTCTGCCGGGCGGCGTGCGCGGTGAGTTCGGCGACGGCCTCGTACTCGGCGATGACCTGCCGGGCGGTGTCGCGGATCTCGGCGAGCGGGGCGGCGAGGTCGCCGAGGCCGGGCTGGCCCAGCCAGTGGTGCCGGTCGGCGGTGCGGGTGCAGGCGGCGAGGACGGCCTGGTGGCCGGCCGGGGTGTCGGTGCCGGCGGCGGCGAGCCGGGCCAGGGAGAGGCAGTCGGCGAGGCCGCGGACCAGGTCGGCGTTGCCGATCCGGGCGAGCGGGCCGGTGCCGGGCGGCTGCGCGGCCGCGTGGCGCTCGCTGGTGAACGGGGTCTGCCACAGCTGGACGGGGTGCAGCCGGGTGGGCCCGTCCTCGGCCGGGCGGAGGGCGATCAGGGTGCCGTCGGCGAGCAGCGCGTAGCCCTGGCAGGGCAGCGGGGCGGCGGCCTCCTGGCGGACGCTGTTGTACGGCTGGAGCAGGGCGCGGCCGTCGGCGGGGGAGCGGAACTCGTACAGCACGTCCTCGCCGTTGGGCGAGACGAGGGTGCGCTCGTAGGCCAGGCCGTCCACCGGCTGGTCGTAGCTGCGCACGGTGCCGTCGGTGAGGTGGCAGCCGCCGGGGAAGGCCACGCCCTGGTCGGCGGGCAGCCGCAGGCAGGCCTGGCCGAGCGCGTCGATTCGGGTGACCCGGCCGGTGGGCAGATGGCAGACCAGGTGCCGGACGGTCTCCTCCTGGTAGGGGCGCACGCGTACCAGCAGCAGGGTGCCGAGCCGGGCGTGGGCGATCTGGGCGTCGGCGAGGGTCTGCAGGGCCTCGGCGAGGGGTTCGTGGTGCAGCTCCCGGCCGTCGGGGGAGGTGACGGTCAGCCGGCCGCCGTCGATGCCGAGCCGGAGTTCGCCGCCGAGGTCGGCGCGTGGCGGGCTGCCGGGGGCGGCGGGCAGCTGGTCGTCCCGGGTGAGGGCGGTCCAGGTGAGCTGCTGGCCGTCGGCGGCGGTGTGGTCGCGTTCGCCGCGCCCGTCCTGGTAGGCAGGGTGCCCGTCGTCGGCGAGGTCGTCGACGGGGCGCCAGCGCAGCACCCGGACGTCGGCGGCGGCGGGGCCGGTGCGGAAGACGGCGAGCAGGCGGCCGCCGAGGGGGCGCAGTCGTTCCAGCCGGGCGTCGCGGAAGTAGCGGTGCAGGTCGGCGAGGTCCTGGCGCAGGCGCGGGTCGTCCAGCAGGGTGCCCTCGGCGGGGGCGGGGGTGAGGTCGGGGTGGTGGACGCTCAGGACCTCCCCGAGCGGCCCGGCGCCCGGGGAGCCCTCGGCCGGGGCGCCGGCGGAAACGGAGGCGGAGACGGCGGAAGCGGAGACGGCGGCGTCGGGCGCGCCGCCCGGGCGGGTGCCGAGCAGGAGCAGCCCGCCGGCGGCGGTGAGGTCCTGCGGGAGGCAGGCCCGGCCGGTGGTGAGCCGGCCGGTGCCGACCAGCCGCAGCTCCCCGCCGCCGAACTCCCCGACCCGGCGGGCGTTCAACGCCTGTGCGCGTTCGGCGAGTTCGGCGGCGGACCGGGCGAGTCGGCCGCGCAGGACCTCGTAGGTGCCGGCGTCGAGCCGGGCGTCGAGGGCGTCCACCACGTCAGTTCCTCAACTACTCAGTTTCTCGACTGCTCAGGAGATCGGGTACTCGGGCGACTCGGGCGACTCAGGCGTTCACGTTCACCTGGAACCGTTGACCGACGCCAGCGCCCCGATCGACGTCTCGGCGATCCCCAACTTCTGCGCCGAGGTGAGCAGTTGCCGAAGCTGCCCGGCCTGCTCGCCGCCTCCGGCGCCGATCATCCGCATCAGCAGCGCGGATACCGTCAGGTTCTGCACGTCCGTCGTGGACACCGAGGACAGCACCCGGGTCAGGTCCTCGGTGAAGCTGGCGCTGCCGTCGAGCCAGGGCCCGGCCAGGGCCTGGGCGGTCTGCGAGTGCCCGACGAAGGCGTCGACGCTCTTGGCGGCCGTCACCGACTGCACCAGGCGGTCGAAGAACACCCCGTCCCCGCCGACGATGTCGATCTTCGCCTTCTCCAGCCCGGCCGCGACCAGCGCGGCCTGCGCCTCGGCGATCTGCCGCTGGGTGTCCAGCCCGGCCAGCCGGACGTCCTTCTCGGCGGCCAGCCGCAGCCGGTACTCCTCGTGCCCGCGCGAGGCCTCGTCCAGCTTCGCCATCGCCGCGGCCTTCTCGGTGAGGCCCTCGGCCTCGGCCTTCAGCTTGGCGCCGATCTCCAGCGCGGCGGCCTTCGCCTTCTCGGCCTGGACGGCGGCCTCGGCGCGGCCGACCTTCTCCACCGCCGCGGCCTCCTGCTCGCGCACCTGCACCTGGGCCAGCCCCTCGGCGGCGGCCTCCGCCCGGATGCCCTCGGCCATCCGGATCTTGGCGGTGGCGTCCAGTTCGGCGGTCTGCTGCCGGGCCTCGGCCAGCACCAGCGACTCGCGGGCCTTGTGCGAGGCGGCCTGCTCGGCGGCCTCGGCGGCCTTGATGTCCTTGACGAGCTTCTCCTGCGCCTGCGCCTCGGCCTGGATGATCACCGCGCGGCGGGTGCGCTCGGCGTCCTCGGTGGCGCGCAGCGTCTTGACGGCCTCCTCCTGCTCGGCGACGGTCCGCTCCACCGCCACCCGCTCGCGGACCACGTCGGCGACCTCCCGCCGGCGGGACTCGACCTCCTTCTGCTTGGCCATGGTGGCGAGTTCGGTCTCCCGGTCGCGGCCGATGACCTCCAGCAGACGGTCCTTCTCGATCCGCTCGTTCTCCACGGCGATCACCCGCTCGCGGTTCTTCTGCGCCACCGCGACCTCGCGGGCCTGGTTCTCGCGCTGCACGCCGAGCAGTTCCTCGGTCCGGAGGAAGGCGGTCTGGGCGTTCAGCCGCTCCTCCTCCTGGACCCGGGCGATCACCGCGTCCTCCGTGGCCCGCAGGGTCTCGATCTCGCGGCGCTGGCGGATCTCGGCGTCGGCCTGGCGGCGCTGGAGTTCGAGGACGGCCTCCCGGGCGTCCACGTTCTGCCGGGTGATCTCCTTCTCCTCGGTGCGCTGGTACTCGTTGGTGCGCACGTGCTCGATCGCCGTCAGCTCGGTGATCTTGCGGATGCCCTGGGCGTCGAGGATGTTGTCGGAGTCCAGCTGGTTCATCGGGGTCTGTTCGAGGTGGTCGATGGCCGCGTCCTCAAGGGTGTAGCCGTTGAGGTCGGTGCCGATGACCGCGATGATCTGGTCCCGGAACTCGTGCCGGTGCGTGTAGAGGTCGGTGAAGTCGAGCTGCTTGCCGACGGTCTTCAGCGCCTCGGCGAACTTGGCCGCGAAGAAGTCCTGGATCGCGGACGGGTCGCTGGCGCGGGCGGTGCCGATGGCCTGCGCGACCTTGATGACGTCCTCGACGGTCTTGTTCACCCGCACGAAGAAGGAGATCCGGATGTCCGCCCGGATGTTGTCCCGGCAGATCAGCCCGTCCCGGCCGGCGCGGTGGATCTCCACCGTCTTCACCGAGATGTCCATCAACTCGGCCTTGTGCAGCACCGGGAGGACGATCGCGCCGGTGAAGGTGACGTCCACCTTCTTGGTGCGGGAGACGATCAGCGCCTTGCCCTGCTCGACCTTCTGGAACAGGCGGCCCACGAACAGCAGCATGGCGAGCACGATGAGCAGTACGACGGCGACGAGAATGCCGAAACCCACGGCGATGGTGTCCATCACGGAGTCCTTTGACGAGATGACGAGATGGTGCGAAGTCGAGCGGATGAGAGCGGAGCAAGCAGAGCAAGCAGAACAAAGGGGATAAGGGGATAAGGGAACGCCCGGGGGAGTCAGTCGCCCGGTAGCGCCGGGTCGAACGGCGCCACCAGGAAGTGCTCGCCGTCGGCGTCGTAGTCGAAGATCAGGGCGGTGCGGCCGGCCGCCAGCCCGGGCTCCTCGGTGAGCGTGCGGACCTGGACGGTCGCGGTGGAGCCGTCCTCGGCGGTGACCTCCGCCTGCCCGAAGTCGGCCGTCACCCGGCCGGTGCGGATCACGCAGACGCGGCCGACGAAGTCCCCCCGGGTCGCCGGGCGGTCCTCGGGGAACAGTCGGGACAGCGGCCGGACCAGCAGCCGGGTGCCCGCCCAGGAGGCGACCAGCGCGACGGCGAACACGCCGCCGCGCGCCGGTGCCCCCGAGGTGAGGACGGTGCCGGCCAGGCTGACGAACCAGGCGAGCGCGACCAGCAGCGACACCGCCACCGTCACGGGCACCCCGCCCAGCCCCAGCGCGCCCAGCACGCCTCCGTGGTGGTGGGCGCCCCGGCCGTCGGCGCCGTGCCCGTCCTGGGCACCGGGTCCCCCGTGTCCCCCGTGGGTCGCGTGCCCCCCGGCACCGTGGCCCAGGTCGCCTGCGTGGCCGGCATGGCCGACGTGACCGGCATGCCCGACGCCGTGTCCCCCGTGCAGGGCGTCGAAGCCCAGGCCGCCGACCAGCATCAGCAGCCAGTACCCGACGACCACCACCAGCGCGAAGCTGAACAGCGCCGTCGGAAAAGCCAGCGCGGCCGCGACGAATCCCCCCATCCCGGCCACGCTCCCCCGCTGTTCCCACGGCGCCGCACCTCGGCGCCATGGAGATCGTGACAGCGGAGGGGTCGTCCGCACATTGCCAGGATCCGGCAATCTTTACGGCTCTTTGACACCCTGGAACGCACGGCCCGGGGGCGTTTGGCCGCCGTCTACAGCGGCTGCTCCGGCCAGTTCAGCAGCCGGGCCCCCATGGCCGCCGTCTCCAGGGTGAACCGCTGCAGGGCGTCCGACGGGTCGTAGCCGGTCAGCGCCTTGATCCGCTCCAGCCGGTAGCCGAGCGTGCGCACGCTCAGCCCCAGCCGCCGGGCCGCCTCCGCGTTCACGTACGCGGCCTCCGCCTGCACCGCGATGGTGTCCAGCAGGGGGCGGGCGCCGCCGCGCGCCTCGGTCAGCGGGCCCAGCACGCTGCGCACCAGGTCGGCCATCGCCGCCCGGTCGCGCATCAGCACGGGGAAGACCAGTAGTTCCTCGGCCTTCAGCTGCTGTGCCGGCAGGTCCAGCCGGTCCGCGTAGTCCAGCGCGCCCAGCGCCTCCTCGTAGCTGCGCAGCACCCCGGTGGCCCCCGAGTGCCGGCGCCCGGTGGCCACCCGCAGCACCGGGCGGTAGCCGGGGCCGGGGCGCAGCGTCAGGTCGGCGAAGGCCTCCAGGACGGCGCGTTCGGTGTCCGGGGCGATGCACACCAGCCGGCCGTCCTTGCCGGCGAGCAGGACGTCCCGTTCGCCGAACCGCCCGACCAGCTCCCGTTCCACCCGGTGCACCAGCGGGTGGACGTCTGCGTACGGCGTGTCGCCGACGGCCACCGCCACCGCGTACGCGCCCGCCAGCCGCAGCCCGAACCGCTCGGCGCGCTCCGCCAGCAGGCCCAGGTCGCTGCGGCCGTACAGCAGGTCGTCGATGAACTCGCGCCGTGCGGACTCCTGTTGGCGGACCGCCATGCGCTGTGCGCGGTCGTGTCCCTCGCCGAGTGCGGCCAGTGCGGCCTCGGTCGCCGCGAGCACGGCGTCGCCGAGCCGGCGCAGTTCTCCGACGCCGCCCGCCGCGGTGATGCCCGGCAGTGTCTGCCAGGCCCGCCGGGTGGCCGACAGGCAGTGCGCGACGACGTCGCGCAGCCCGTACCCGGCCTCGGCGCAGTGCTCGCCCAGCGTGCGCAGGCACTCCAGTTCGTCCCGGCGCAGCAGCCTCCCGGTGCGGGAGGCGTCGGCGAGCAGCCCGAGGTAGACCTCGGCGAGTTCGGTGGGTATGTCGTGCTCGGTCCCCTCGGACACCGCGGTACTCCGCCCCCCGTGACGCGTGATGATCCGGCGCGGAACTTTAGCAGGATCGATACGGCGCCGAACGGTGCGGGGTGGGCGGCTGACCTGGTGCTATCGCGGGCCGGGTGGAGGTCCGGATCACCGTGTCCATCCGGGGCGGCTCGGCCGCCGCCCGTCCACCGCCGGTTCCCCGCCCTCCTTCTTCCCGTCCCCTCCCTCCGGTCGACGGGACCGGTCGGCGGGGGTGGGATGGAGGGGTGCGGGCGACCGTGGTTTGCTCCGCACCCCGGGGAGGGACTAGACATCTAGACGTCTAGATGAGCCTCTGGATGTCAGGCCCCCTCCCCCCACGGCCCCACCGAAAGGCCCGCGCATGTCCCTGGTCAACTTCCGCGACCCCGCCGTCCTCGGCGACCCCGAGGGCCGGCGGATCCGCCCCGGCGTGCTGTACCGCTCCGCCCAGCCGTTCCCGGCCGCCGACGAGGCCACCGTCGCCCAGCTGCGCGCCTGCGACATCCGCACCATCGTCGACCTGCGCGACACCCGCGAGACCGACCCCGCCGACTGGGCCGCCGCCGAGGCCGCCGGGATAGCCGTCGTCGCGGCCCCGGTGAACCCCACCGGCGACGGCCTCGCCGCCCGGATGCGCACCATGGCCACCGCCGCCGACCTCGGCGACTACTACGTGCTGCTGGCCGAGTCCGCACCCGAGGCCGTCACCGCCGCCGTCGAGGCCGCCGCCCGCCCGGGCGCCGTCCTCCTGCACTGCGCCGCCGGCAAGGACCGCACCGGCCTGCTGACCGCCCTGCTGCTGGACCTCCTCGGCGTGCCCGCCGAGCGGATCGTCGCCGACTACGCCCGCACCGCCGACGCCCTGCCGCAGATCTTCGCCGGCCTCTCCGAGCGCCACCGCACCGCGCTCAACGCCCGCGGCGCCCGGGTCACCGACTCCGAAGGCCGCGAACTCACCATCCCCGCCCCGCTCCTCGACGCCCCGGCGGAGGCCATGGCCGTCTTCCTCGACCGCGTCCGCACCCGCCACGGCGGCGCCGAGGCCTTCCTCCCCGCCTGCGGCGTCCCCGCCGCCACCCTCGGAGCCTTCCGCGCCAAGGCGGCCGCCGCGGCGACCTCGGCCGCCTGACACCCCGGCCCCCGTCGGGCTCAGACGTCCCGCCGCCGCATCAGGACCACCGTCGCCGCCAGCGCGACGGCCGCCCAGGCGCCCAGGGTGATCCAGGAGTCGAGCACGCTCGGCGCGTACTTGCCCATCGTCGTCGAGGAGTTGGGGTTGATCGTCAGCCTCCCCTCGGCGGCGAGCGGCAGGTGGTTGCCGATCTCCTTCAGCCAGCGGTAGCGGTCGCCGCCGAACAGCATCGGCACGATGAACAGCAGCATGACCAGCGAGACGATCGAAGCGGTGGCGTGCCGCAGCAGGGCGCCGAGGGCCATCCCGATCAGCGCGCAGACGGGCACGATCGCCGCGTAGCCGAGGACGGCCCGCAGGCAGCCCTCGTCGGTGATGGAGAGCCCGGCGTGCCGGGAGGCCAGCATGGCGTTGCTGCCGAAGAAGGACACCGCGGACACCACCGCCCCGGCGAGCGAGGTGAGGCCGGTGACCAGCACCACCTTGGCCACGGCCACGCCCCGCCGGTCGGGCACGGCGGCGAAGGTGGTGCGGATCATGCCGGTGGTGTACTCGCCGAACACGGTGATCGCGCCGAGGCTGCCGGCCGCGACGGCCATCAGGGCGCCGGAGATGCTGCTGAGGCCGTGGTACAGCGGGTCGTACCGGTACGGCGGGAAGCCGGGCACCGGCGGGCGGGGATGGTCGATGTAGGTCAGGTCGGTGTGGACGGCGTTCAGGTTGACCACGATCGCGGCCAGCGAGGCCAGCGCCAGCACCCAGTACGTGGACCGCAGCGAGCGCAGTTTGATCCACTCGGCGGCGAGCAGGTCGCCGAACCGGGCCCGCGGCTCGGCCGGGCGGGTGCGGGGGCGGTCGGGGGCGAGGGCGGCGGTACTCATCGGGCATCTCCTGCCAGGTATTCGACGCTGTCGGCGGTCAGCGACATGAACGCCGACTCCAGGGACGAGGTACGGGTGGCGAGCTCGTGCAGCACCAGGCCGTGCCGCAGGGCGAGTTCGCCGATCCGGGCGGCGGGCAGCCCGGTCACCACCGCCCCGTCCGGCTCCTGCGCCTGCCGTACGGCCGCCCCTTCGGCCCGCAACACCTCGGCGAGCGACGGCAGTTCGGGAGCCCGGACGGCCACGCTGGTGACGGCGTTGCGGGCGGAGAACTCCGCCAGGCTCTCGTCCGCGATCAGCCGGCCCCGGCCGATCACCACCAGCCGGTCGGCGGTGTGCTCCATCTCGGCCATCATGTGGCTGGAGACGAAGACCGTCCGCCCCTCCTCGGCGAGGCGGCGGAACAGGCCGCGCACCCACAGCACGCCCTCCGGGTCGAGGCCGTTGAGCGGCTCGTCGAACAGCAGCACCGGCGGGTCGCCGAGCAGCGCGCCGGCGATGCCGAGCCGCTGCTTCATGCCCAGCGAGTAGCCGCCGATCCGGCGCCCGGCGGCCTTGCCGAGGCCGACCTCGGCGAGCACCTCGTCCACCCGCCGGAGCGGGATGCGGTTGCCGCGGGCGAGCGCCGACAGATGGGCCCGGGCGCTGCGCCCGCCGTGCACGTCCTGGGCGTCCAGCAGGGCGCCGACGTGGCGCAGTCCGCGCGGCCGGTCCGCGAAGGGCACGCCGTCCACCGTGACGGACCCCTCGGTCGGGGTGTGCAGCCCCAGGATCATCCGCAGCGTGGTGGACTTGCCGGCGCCGTTGGGGCCGAGGAAGCCGGTGACGGTGCCCGGCCGGACGGTGAAGGTCAACTGGTCGACGGCCGTGGTGGCGCCGTACCGCTTGGTCAGTCGCTCGATCTCGATCACGGGGACAACGGTGCCGTCCGGGGCCCCGGCCGGGCATCGGGCCGCGGGCCACAACCGCCGGCGGCCGCACTGGCCCGGGGGATTACGCCCTCGGGCCAATGCGCCGCCGCGCGGGCCGCCGCTACCATCGGGCGATGATCACCAACCCTCGTCCGCCCCTGTTCAGGCGCCTGCCGCCGGGCGTGTGGGTGGCGGCGTTCTGGGTGGCCGTCATCACGTTCCGCAGCTTCCAGCGGAGCAACGAGCTGGCCCACCTGTTCCGCTACAACGGCAACTTCGAGGACATGCCGTTGCTGGTCACCGCGGTGGTCACGACCCTGATGGCGTCGCTGCTGGTCCGGCTTCCGCTGCTGGCGGTGGCGATCCCGCTGGCCGCGTGCGCGTTCACGATCGGCATGCGGATCCAGGAGACGGCCGTGGTGCAGCTGCTGCTCGCCGAGGCGGCGATCGGCTACTGCACGGCCACCCGCTCCCGGGCCGTGTCGCTGTGCGCCGCCGCGATGCCGGTCGCCCTGGTGGCCGCCCTGGCGGTCTGGCGGGTGGCGAACGACTACCACACCGACTTCGTCGCCCAAGCCGCGTTCGCCTCGACCGCCGCGATCGCCTGGCTGGTCGGCAACACCGTCCGGCAGAGCCGGGCGCACACCGAGGCCCTGCGCGGCCGCGCCACCGAGCAGGCGATCACCGCCGAACGGCTGCGGATCGCCCGCGAGTTGCACGACATGGTCGCCCACAGCATCGGCATCATCGCGATCCAGGCCGGGATGGGCAGCCGGGTCATGGACACCCAGCCCGCCGAGACCCGCAACGCGCTGAACGCCATCGAGGCGACCAGCCGGGAGACCCTGGCCGGGCTGCGCCGGATGCTCGGGGCGCTGCGCCAGGGCGAGCCGGAGTCCGCGCCGATGGAGGTCGCCCCGGGGCTGGGCGAGTTGGACCGGCTGGTCGAGCAGACGGCCGGCGCGGGCGTGCGGGTCGCGCTCACCCGCCTCGGCGAGCCCCGCCCGCTGCCGCCCGAGGTGGACCTCGCCGCCTACCGCATCGTGCAGGAGGCGGTCACCAACGTGGTCAAGCACTCCGGCACCCGGGACTGCCGGGTCACCGTCGACTACGGCCCCGAGGAGGTCGCCGTCACCGTCGTCGACCTCGGCGCCGGAGCCGGCGGGCCGTCCGCCGGCTCCGGTTACGGCATCGCCGGCATGCGCGAGCGGGTCGGCCTGCTGCACGGCGAGTTCAGCGCCGGCCCGCGCCCCGCGGGCGGCTTCCAGGTCGCCGCCCGACTGCCGCTCCCCGTGGAGGTCTCCCCGTGATCCGTGTCGTCCTGGTCGACGACCAGCCGCTCATCCGCACCGGTCTGCGCGTGCTCATCGCCGACACTCCGGACCTGGAGGTCGTCGGCGAGGCCGGCAACGGCGCCGAGGCGGTGGAGCTGGTCGGCCGGCTGCGCCCCGACGTCGCCGTGATGGACATCCGGATGCCCGGCATGGACGGCATCGAGGCCACCCGCCGGATCACCGCCGACCCAGGCCTGCCGACCCACGTCCTCGTCCTCACCACCTTCGACGACGACGACTACGTGTACGGCGCGCTGCGGGCCGGGGCGGCCGGCTTCCTGGTCAAGGACCTCGCCCTGGAGACCATCCTCGACGGCGTCCGGGTGGTCGCCGCCGGGGACGCCCTGATCGCGCCGAGCATCACCCGCCGGCTGATCGGCGAGTTCGCCGCCCGCCCGCAGCCCGCCGCCGCCCGGTCCGGCCGGACGACGGTCGACGGGATCACCGACCGCGAGCGCGAGGTGCTGACGCTGGTCGGCCGCGGGCTGTCCAACGGCGAGATCGCCGAGGAGCTGACCATCAGCGTGGCCACCGCCAAGGCGCACGTGGCCCGGCTGTTCACCAAGCTGGACGCCCGGGACCGGGTCCACCTGGTCATCCAGGCCTACGAGTTCGGCCTCGTCGCCCCGTCCTGAGCCCAGCCGGTCCACGGCCGCACCACGGCCGCACCACGGCCGCACCACGGCCGCACCACGGCCGGTCCACAGCCGGATCACGGCCCGACCAGCTCCCCGATCCGCATGATCCGCCCGTGCGAGTCCAGCACCACGTCGTACACGTTGCCGTAGCACCCGTACGGCGGGTCGGGTTCGTGCTCGGCCAGGCAGTCCTCCAGGTGCCCGAGCACGTCCTCCAGCCGGACGGGTCTGGTCGGGTCGGCGTGCGGGTGGTCGACGAGCGTGGCCTCGACCCCGGCGGTCGCGAAGCCGTAGCGGGCCGGCGCCCCCGTCCCCTCGTAGCGGGCCTCGTCGCAGGAGTAGCGGGCGGGCTGGGCGGTGACGTCGCCGTCCTCGGTGGCGATGACCACGAGGACGGTGTGCCCGGGGCGTTCGGTCGGGGTCGGGGTGGCGCAGTCGGCGGAGGGGGAGGGGGAGGTGTCCATGCTGGGCTCGGGGCCGGCGAGGTCGTCGTCCAGCAGGTCGTCCTCGTCGTCGTACGCCCCGTCGGCGACGGCGGCGGCGGAGGCGGCGGCGATGGTGGGCGCGGAGTCGGCGGGAGTGCAGGCGGCGAGAGCGGCTGCGGCGGTGCAGCAGAGCAGCGCGGCGAGGAGGGTTCGGGGCACGGCCATGGCACTAGTCTCCCCGGACAACGGCGGAACTCGTCACACAGGTAGACGACTGGTGCACGGGCTGTGGTTCCCGCCGCCGTCGGATGTGCGGATCCGGCGGCGGCGGGAGTCTTGAGGGGCGGCGTAACGGTCAGACGGCGACGGGCCGTTGCGCCTCGTACGCCTCGCGAAGCCGGGCCTGGGCCGCGGGGCCCGCCCCGAGGTGGTCGAGTCCGAGCAGGGCCGCGCCCAGGACGGGCGGCGCGACGACGACCCGCGGTTCGGCGAGCGGCGCGGCCTCGGCCAGACGGGCGGTCAGGTTGTCGATCAGCAGCGGCTGCCGGGAGGCGAGCACGCCGCCGCCGAGCACCAGCGGGGTCCGCGCGTCGAGCAGTTCCAGCCGCCGCAGGGCGACGACGGCGAGCCGGACGATCTCGTCGGCCTGGCGGTCGATCAGTCCCAGGGCGACCTCGTCGCCCTGCTCCGCGACGGCGAACAGCACCCGGACGATCTCGTGCAGCCGGCTGGTCGGCAGGTGCCCGAGGTGGACGGCCTCGGCGACGGCGCCGGCGCTGGGCAGGCCGAAGTGCTCGGCGATGGCGCGGGAGAGCCCGGTGGGGCCGCCGCGGCCGTCCTCGTGGCGGACGGCGTGCCACATGCTGGTGACGGCCAGGCCCCCGCCGCCGCCCCAGTCGCCGGTGAGCTCGCCGAGGGCGGGGAAGCGGGCGGTGCGGCCGTCGGGCAGCAGGCCCACGCAGTTGATGCCGGCGCCGCAGACGACGGCGACGCCGCGCGGGCCGTCGGTGCCGGCCCGCAGCAGGCCGAAGGTGTCGTTGACGACGGTGTTGCTGGTGCCCCAGGGGTGGGATTCCAGCGCGGCGCGCAGGGCCTCCTCCTCGACGGGCAGGTCGGCGTTGGCCAGGCAGGCGCTGACGTGGCTGGTGAGGACGCCGCTCCAGGCGGGGTGGCCGGCCGCGGCGGCGGCCTGTTCGACGAGCGGGGCGAGGCCGGCGACGGCGGCGGCGCCGCCGATCTTCTGGGGTGCGAAGCCGCCGCCGCGGGCGGTGCCATGGACGGTGCCGTCGGCGCCGATCAGGGCGACGTCGGTCTTGGAGTTGCCGGCGTCGATGGCGAGGACGCCTGGCAGGATCGGTTCGGGCTGGTGGGTCATCAGGTCCCCGCGGCTCGTACGTGGCCCGGCCGTGGCGTTGTCCCCGGCCGGGGGTGGTCGGTCTCCTCGCAGTGCCCGGCCCGCGACACCCTCATATCGCGGGCCGGGCGGCTTTCCCGGCGGGGCCCGGGTGCGTAGCCGGGCCCCGGGCCGTCAGGCCCAGGCGAGGTGCTCGCGGTTGTGGGCGAGCAGCCGATCGGTGAGCTGGTCGGCGAGTTCGAGCTGGCCGACCAGCGGGTGGGCGAGCAGGGCGTCGAAGACCCGGTCGCGGCCGCCGTGCAGGGCGGCGTCGAGGGCGAGGTGCTCGTACGCGGTGACGGCGGCGATGAGGCCGGCGTACAGCGGCTCGACGGCCCGCTGGGGGAGCGGCCGGACGCCGTTGGCGTCGACCTCGGCCGGGACCTCGATGACGGCGTCGTCGGGCAGGAACGGCAGCACGCCGTTGTTCGGCGCGTTGACGACCTGTACGGACGTCCCGCCGCCGGTGCCGAGCAGCGCGGCGATCAGCTGGACCGCCGCCTCGGAGTAGAACGCGCCGCCGCGCTGGCCGAGGAGTTCCGGCTTGGTGTCGAGGGCCGGGTCGGCGTACATCTCCAGCAGCTGCCGCTCGATCTCGGCGACCTGGGCGGCCCGCGAGCCCTGCACCTTGAGTTCCTCGACGACGGCGTCGTGCTGGTAGAAGTAGCGCAGGTAGTAGGACGGCACGACGCCGAGCCGCTCGATGACGGGCTGCGGCAGGTGCAGGTCCTCGGCGATGGCCTTGCCGTGCGCGGCGAGCAGCTCCGGCAGCACCTCCCGGCCCGTCGTCGAGCCCGGGGCGTCGAGCAGGGTGACGCCGCGCTCCCAGGTGAGGTGGTTGAGGCCGACGTGGTCGAGCCGGACCAGCTCCGGGTCGACGCCGAGGTGGGTCGCGAACTTGCGCTGGAAGCCGATGGCGACGTTGCACAGGCCGACGGCCTTGTGCCCGGCGTTGCGCAGTGCGCGGGTGACGATGCCGACGGGGTTGGTGAAGTCGACGATCCAGGCGTCCGGGTTGGCGCGCCGGACCTTCTCGGCGATGTCGAGGACGACCGGGACGGTGCGCAGCGCCTTGGCGAGGCCGCCGGCGCCGGTGGTCTCCTGGCCGACGCAGCCGCACTCCAGCGGCCAGGTCTCGTCCCGGTTGCGGGCGGCCTGCCCGCCGACGCGCAGTTGCAGCAGCACGGCGTCGGCGTCGGCGACACCGGCCTCGACGTCGACGGTGGTGGTGACGACGGCACCGTGCCCCTGCTTGGCGAAGATCCGCCGGGCGAGCCCGCCGATCAGCTCCAGCCGGTCGGCGGCCGGGTCGATGAGCACCAGCTCGCCGATCGGCAGGGTGTCGCGGAGCCGGGCGAAGCCGTCGATCAGCTCCGGGGTGTACGTCGAACCGCCGCCGACGATTGCCAACTTGAGTGCGGACATCAGCCCTTGACCCCTGTCAGTGTCACGCCTTCGATGAAGGCCTTCTGTGCGAAGAAGAAGAGGATGATCACCGGTGCCATCACGAGGAGGGTGGCGGCCATGGTGAGGTTCCAGTTGGTGTGGTGGGCGCCCTTGAACGACTCCAGGCCGTACGAGAGCGTCCAGGCCGCGTGGTTGTTGCTGGCGTAGATCTGCGGGCCGAAGTAGTCGTTCCAGCAGTAGAAGAACTGGAACAGGGCGACGGCGGCGATGGCCGGCTTGGCCATCGGCAGCACGACCTTCAGCAGGGTGCGCAGGTCGCCGCAGCCGTCGATCCGGGCGGCCTCGATGTACTCCTTGGGGATGGTCAGCAGGAACTGGCGCAGCAGGAAGATCGAGAACGCGTCGCCGAAGGCCATCGGGATGATGAGCGGCCAGAGCGAGCCGCCGAGGCCGAGCTGCTTGGCCCAGAACAGGTACATCGGGATGACGGTGACCTGCGGCGGGAGCATCATCATGGCGATGACGGCCATCAGCGCCAGGTTGCGGCCCCGGAAGCGGAACTTGGCGAGCGCGTAGGCGACCGGCAGGCTGGAGACGATGGTCAGGACGGTGCCGAGGCCCGCGTAGAGCAGGGTGTTGCGCCACCAGGTGAGGAAGCCGGGGGTGTCCCAGACCTTGCCGTAGTTGCCCCACTGCCAGGAGGTCGGCCAGTAGTCGGTGGTGAGCGCCTGCTGGTCGGTCATCACCGAGGTGAGGAAGGCGAAGACGAACGGCAGCAGGAAGAACAGCGCGGCGGCGATGGCCAGCGAGTGCACGGCCACCCAGTGGAGCATCGCGCGGCGGCGGGCCGCCCGGGCGGCCGGGCCGGAGGCGCGGGAGGGGCCGGCCGGGGCGGGCGCCTTGGTGAGTGTGGAGCTGAGAGTCATGATCGGGTCCTCATCGGTCCGCTGGGTCCGCAGCACACGGACTAGTCGTCACTCGCCATGAAGCCGGACTTGCGGCGGAGCAGGAGCGAGGTGACGGCCATCGAGATGGCGAACAGCACCAGGGCGACGACGCACGCCGCGCCGTAGTTGAAGCGCTGGAAGCCGAGGTTGTAGACCATCTGCGGCAGGGTCCAGGTGGAGCCCTGCGGGAAGCCGGGCTCGAACTGCTGGCCGGAGTTGCCCGCGATGCCGCCGGCGACCTTCCCGGCGACGATCGCCTGGGTGTAGTACTGCATGGTCTGGATGACGCCGGTGACCACGGCGAACATGATGATCGGCGAGATGTTCGGCAGCGTGACGTACCGGAACCGCTGGAAGGGTCCGGCGCCGTCCAGTTCGGCGGCCTCGTACTGCTCCTTGGGGACGTCGAGCAGCGAGGCCATGAAGATGACCATCAGGTCGCCGATGCCCCACATGGCGAGCATGGTGAGCGCGGGCTTGGACCAGTCGGCGCTGGCGAACCAGCCGGGCTGCGGGAGGCCGAGCTCGCCGAGGAAGTGGTTGACCGGGCCGGTGCCGGGGTTGAGCAGGAAGGCGAAGGCGACGGTGGCGGCCACCGGCGGTGCCAGGTACGGCAGGTAGAACGCGGTGCGGAAGAAGCCGGCGCCGGTCTTGACCTTGGTGATGAGCAGGCCGATGCCGAGGCCGAAGGCGACCCGCAGGCTCACCATGATGAAGACCAGCCACACGGTGTTGCGCAGGCCCTGCCAGAACGCCGGGAGGTCGTTGAAGACGTAGTCCCAGTTCTTCAGGCCGCTGAAGGTGGGGGCGCCGAAGCCGTTGTACTTGGTGAAGGAGAAGTAGGCGGTGGAGATCAGCGGGTACAGGAAGAAGACGCCGAAGCCGATCAGCCAGGGGGAGAGGAAGGCGAGGGTGCGGGCCGCCTCCCGGCGGCGCTTCCGGCGCAGCAGGTGCTGCGTGGAGGGCGCCGCCGGGTCGGTCGATCCGGTGCCCTTGCGGGTGCCGAACGCGAGTGACATGGGAGCTCCGTGGACCGTTTCCGCTACTTCGCCTGGGCGATGGCGGCGTCGATCTCCTTGGCGGTGGCCGCGAGGCCGGCCGCGAGATCGGGCTGCTTGCCGGACTCGTAGTCGTAGCCGAGGTTCTGCAGGGAGGCGATGTAGCCGCTGCCGTTGACGGCCGCCGGGGTGGTGCCCGAGTACTGGTTCTTGGCGACGTCGATGAAGGTCTTGAAGTTCGGGTCGTTCGTCAGCTTCGGCGAGTTGAGCGCGTCGAAGGTGCTGGGCACGTTGTGGATCGCGTTGGCGAAGCCGACCACCGCGTCGGTGTCGGTGGTCAGGTACTTGACCAGCTCCCAGGCCGCGGCCTGCTTCTTGCTGCTGCTGGCGATGCCGACGATGGTGCCGGTCTGGTAGCCGCGGCCGTAGGTGTCGGCCTGGTCGTCCGGGACGGGGAACGCGGCGGTGGCCCAGTCGAAGTCGGGCTTGTTGTCGGCGAGGGCGGCGGTGCGCCACTCGCCGTCGATGGCCATCGCGACCTTGCCGGTGAGGAAGGGGTTCTTGGCGCTGAACTCCTCGCCGAAGGTGGCGCGGTACTTCTCCAGCTTGGTGTAGCCGCCGAGCTGGTCGACCATGTCCTTCTGCCACTTGAGCATCGCGGCGACCTTCGGGTCGGCGGCGATGTTCGACTTGCCGTCGGCGCCGAAGTAGGTCGGGCCGTACTGGCCGAGGAAGTGCTCGGTGGTCGACTCGTAGCCGTGGTACAGCGGCATGAAGCCGAGCTGCTTGTAGCCGTCGCCGTCCGCGAGGGTCAGCTTCTTGGCGTCCTCGGCGAACTCGCTGAAGGTCTTCGGCGGGTTGGCGATGCCCGCGTCGGCGAAGGCCTTCTTGTTGTAGTAGAGGCCGTAGGCGTCGCCGAGCAGCGGCAGCGAGCACTGGTTGCCCTGGAACTGCGTGTAGTTGAGCATCGCGGCCGGGAAGGTCTTGACCGGGTCGATGCCGCTCTTCTGCAGCAGCGGCTTGAGGTCGGTGAACGCCTTGGTCGAACAGAACATGCCGACGTTGTTGGTGGTGAAGGAGGAGACCACGTCCGGCGCGTCGTCGCCGCCGGCCCGCAGGGCCTGGTTGACCTTGTCGTCCGCGATGTTGTCCACGGCCTTGACGTGGATGTTGGGGTGGGCCTTCTCGAAGGCGGCGATGTTGTCGTTGATCGCCTTCACCTCGTTGTCCTGGCTCCAGCCGTGCCAGAAGGTGATGGTGACGTCCTTGCCGCTGGCCGAGTCGTCGCTGCCGCTGCTCTCGCTGCTGCCGGTGCAGGCGGTGGCGAGCAGGGCCAGGACGGCGGTGCCGGTGACGGCGGCGATCGTGCGACGGCCTCTGCGGGAGGTGGTGGAGTGCACTTCGAGGTCCTCCTGGGGGTGCGCGGGCAGGCGTCATTGCCTCGGGGCCCGCGTTCGGGGGTGGGGAGAGGTGGGTGCAGGGTGCGTGCGGGGTGACGGGCGACCGGGGAGCGTCGGCGGGTGGGCGTCTGTGAACGTCTGTGGGCGTCGGTGGGCGGCTGTCAGTCGGGCGGCTGTCAGTGGGTGGAGAAGACCGCCTCGCGGGCGTCCGCCAGCGCGCGTTGCAGGGCGCCGAGCAGGACGGGCGAGCCGGGCAGGGCGCTGCTGCGGACCTCGGGCCGGGCGATGGAGAGCCTGGCCAGTTCGTCCTCGACGAGGGCGCGCAGGCGTTCGCCGCCCGCGGTGGGCACCGCGCCGGAGAGGACCACCAGCTGGGGGTCGACGACGGCGACGATCGCGGCCAGTCCGACGGCGAGCCGGCCGGCCAGTTCGACGAGGAAGGCGTCGCCGGCGCCCGGGGTCTCCAGGGCCTTGGCGATCGAGTCCTCGGCGGTGGGCGCGCCGAGCCCGTGCTCGCGGGCCAGGGTCCGGACGGCGGGTGTGCCGACCAGCTCCTGGAACCCGCCGAACTTGCGGCGGCGCACGTCCCGCGCGACCGGCGAGCCGGGCACCGGCATGTAGCCGACCTCCCCGGCTCCGCCGGTGAAGCCGCGGTGCAGCCGGCCGGCGATGACGATCGCGGCGCCGGTGCCCGCACCAGCCCAGAGCAGGACGAAGTCCTCGGAGCCCCGCGCCGCGCCGGAGGCCTGTTCGGCGACGGCGGCGAGGTTCACGTCGTTCTCGATCGACACGGGCGCGCCGATCGCCTCGGACAGCTCCTCGACCAGCCGCGGCGAGTGCCAGCCGGGCAGGTGGGAGGCGTAGCGCAGCTTGCCGGTGACCGGGTCGGGGGCGCCGCCGACGCCGATCGCGGCGGTGCGCAGGCTGCCCGCGGCCAGCCCGGCGGCGCGGACGGTCTCGGCGACGGCGGCGGCGACCTTGGCGACGGTCTCGGCGGCCGGCACGCCCTTGGTCGGCACGGCGTGCTCGGCCAGCGTGGAGCCGGTGATGTCGGCGACGGCGACTCTGATCTCGCTGTTGGTGACGTCCAGTCCGGCGACGTGGCCGGCGGCCGGATTCACCTCGTACAGCTGCGCGTTGGGGCCGGGGCCGCCGGCGGTGGTGCCGACCGGCAGGACCAGTCCGGCCGCCTCCAGGCGGGCCAGCAGCTGGGAGGCGGTGGGCTTGGAGAGGCCGGTCAGGGTGCCGATCTGGGTGCGGGAGAGCGGTCCGTTCTCCAGCAGCAGTTCGAGGGCGGCGCGGTCGTTGATGGCGCGCAGCAGGCTGGGGGTGCCGGCGAGGGGGGCCTTGGCGGTGGTCTTGGTCACGCGCGAAATCCTCCTCTTCCGGCTGGTGGGGGGAGCGACGAGGGTGAACCCTCGGGTTCGGGGAGCCGAACTGTTAGGAAAGTTTCCAGTCGCTTGGGAAGGACCGTACGGGCCCCGTCAGCGGGGTGTCAATGGTCCGCGGCCCGGAGGATGCCGAAGCGTTACCGGGCAGCACGAAGCCCCGTTTCCCAAGGGTCTTGGGAAACGGGGGGTGGTGCTGCCCGGCCGGGGAGTGCAACGGCGTAGCGAGGGCGTGGGCCGGGCGCGGTGGCGGGTTCGGCGCGGGGGCCC
>NZ_JBHXTQ010000080.1:0-42766 GCF_042677305.1 Kitasatospora sp. NPDC127121
CCCACGACGCGCGCGGGAGTTCGAAGGCGTATCCGGGGGCTCCGGCGGGTCCCGCCCTAGCCGCAGAGGGTCCCGAAGGTGTACCCGCGCGCCTTGAGGGTGGAGAGGATCGTCGGAAGTGCGGCGGCCGTCTGGCTGCGGTCTCCGCCGCCGTCGTGCAGCAGGATCACCGAGCCCGGGCGGACGTTCTTCAGCACCCGGGACTGGATGGCCGCCGTTCCCGGCCGGGACCAGTCGGTCGGGTCCACCGACCACAGCACGACCTGCTTGCCGAGCGCCGCCGCGCGCGAGCGCACCGCGCCGTTGACCGCACCGTAGGGCGGGCGCAGGCAGCTCGGAGTGCGGCCGGTCTGGGCGCGGATCGCCTTGTCCGTGTTCGCCACCTGGGCGTTGACGGCGGAGGCCGAGAGCCGGCGCAGGTCAGGGTGCGACCAGGAGTGGTTCTGCACGCTGTGGCCCGCCCGGGCGACCTGCCCGGTGAGCGCCGGGTGGGCGGCGACGTTCTGCCCGATCTCGAAGAACGTCGCGCGCACACCGTAGCGGGCGAGGATCCCGAGGATCCTCGGCGTGTAGGTGGGGCTGGGGCCGTCGTCGAAGGTGAGGTAGACGACCTTCCCGCCCTGGTCGGCCTTGGCGCCCTGGTAGGCCTTGGCGCCCGCCGCCTCGGCGGGTGCGGCCGGCACCGCGACCGCCGCTCCCGCCACCAGGGCGACGGCGAGTGCGCCGATCGCGGTCCGAATCCGCCCAACCGCCCTGCGCCTGCCGGAATGTACGGCCATGCCTGCCCCCTGCCCCTGGTGCCGGAACCGCCCTGTACCGACCAGTCTGCGCCGAAGGGCGCCGCCGCCGCGACCGGCCGGGGGTGAATTCGGCCAGCTGCTCGGCGGGTTGACCAGCGGCGAGCGGCGGGAACTGGCCGGGCACGGCACCGGGCACGGCGACCGCCCCCGGTGGGGATCCACCAGGGGCGGCAACCCCGTTGCGGGGCCGGGCCGTTCAGCGCGAGGCGCGGCCGTGCAGGACCAGCGCCCGGGTCAGGGCCGCCAGGCCCCCCGTGCAGAGCAGCGTGCGGAGCATGTTGGTGGCCACCCAGGTGCCCTCGAACTTGGCGCGCACGCCCGCGAAGTCGGTGATCTGGGACGGGTCGCCGGCCTGCGCCAGCTGGTTGTTGAGCGGGATGTTGACGCCCATGGTGACCATCAGGGCCACCACGTAGAGCACCGTCGCCCCGGCGGCCCACAGCGCCGCCTGCCGTCGCCCGGCCTTGTGCTGGAGCCAGGCCGCCACGCCCGTCGCCACGAAGGCGCCGACGAAGACCAGGCCGAACATCCCGTTCTCGATCGACTTGTTGATGTGCTGCATCGCCGTCACGTACGTCCGGTCGTCGCCCGCCGCGAGGCCCGGCATCACGGACACGTCGAAGGCGAAGAACAGGCCCGCCATCAGGCCCATCGCGATGGTGGCGCCCGCCAGGACGGGCCCGGCGGCCTTGCTCCGTGCGGCGGGGGCCGCCGAGGCGCCCGGCGCGAGGCCGCCGAAGGAGGATGGAGCGGAGTAGGAAGCTGGAGTCGCGGTCTGGTTCGAGCGCATCGGTAATCCTTCGATTTCTCCCCGGCCCCCGCCCAGCGCGGGGGCCACCACGGTGCCCGGGCACCGGCTTCCGTACCGCTCCCGGGTTCGACCCGGATGGACGGTCAGGAGGCCGGCGAGGCCCGGCACCGACGATCAACGGAACTGACTGGCCTGCGAGTTGTGCGGCACGGTGGGCGGCTCACACGTCCCAGACCCCGGACGCGGCGGCCTCGCGGGCGAACTCGGCGAAGTCCCGCGGCTCACGACCCAACGCCCGCCGCACCCCGTCCCCCAACGAGGCGTTACGACCGTCCAGGATCACCGAGAACAGCTCCGCGAAGTCCCCCGGCAGCCCCGCCTCCTCCAACACCCCCCGGTACGCCGCCTCCGACACCGCCTCGAACCGCACCTCACGACCCGTCGCCCGCGACAACTCCACCGCCACCTCCGCGAACGACAGCAACCGCGGCCCCGTCAACTCGTACACCTCCCCCGCATGCCCCGCCTGCGTCAACGCCGCCACCGCCACCTCCGCGATGTCCTCCGCGTCCACGAACGGCTCCACCGCACCCCCCACCGGCAACGCCAACTCCCCCGCCAGCACCGGATCCAGGAAGAAACTCTCGCTGAAGTTCTGGTTGAACCACGCGCACCGCACCACCGTCCACGCGGCCCCCGACTCCATCACCGCCTTCTCCCCCGCCTCCGCCGCCTCCTCACCACGCCCCGACAGCAGCACCAGACGCCCCACACCACGCCGCGCCGCCAGCCGCGCGAACGCCCCCACCGCCTCCACCGCCCCGGGAAACGCCAGATCCGGGTAGTACGTCAGATACGCCGCACTCACCCCCTCCAGCGCCGCCTCCCACGTCCCCTCGTCATGCCAGTCGAACGCCACCGCCCCCGACCGCGACCCCACCCGCACCCCGTACCCCAACCCCGCCAACCGCTCCGCCACCCGCCGACCGGTCTTACCCGTCCCACCCACCACCAGCACCACACCAGCACCGACCGGAAGATCCACAACACCCTTGGCAACCACAGCAGCCACCCCATTCGGAGAAGAAGTCGACGAAACCAGCGGACCCGGCCGGTTCTGCGAACCCTGCGCGTCCGTCCTCATGTCCACCAGTCAAATCCACTCCGGGCCGGCGAACCATAGCCTCCACACTCACATCCATGCGCGAGCGTCTACCGTCCCCCGGCGTGCCCCGAACCGGGTCCTGTCCGGCCGGACAGGACCTGGGGCGGGTCTGCTTCGCCATCCACCAGAACACACCCAACCCGCCACGAACCACCCTCCTTGAGGCGGCCTCCAGTGGATCTCCAGCGCCCGCACAGCGCCCCCACACCCCGGCCCGGGCCGCCGCAAACGGAAGGGCGCGCGTCGGGTGGGGGCAGGAGACGGACCCGGAGTCCAGGCCGGACGCGCCACCCGGGTGGGGGGGTGGTCGGCACCGGGTGGGCCGGCGGCGGCTCAGGGCAGCAGCAGGCCCGGGACGAGGACCAGGCCGACCAGGCCCGCGACCAGGGTCGGCAGGCCGGTGACGCCCATCCACACCAGGTGGCCGGCGAGCCCGCCCGGCGTGTCCGCCGACAGGCGGCCGGGCACCACCAGGACCGTGCGGGGCCGCGTCACGTCCTGCACGTCGGCGGCGCTGCACTCGTGCCGCTGCGCCGTGCCGAGCTGGTCGGTCACCCGGTAGGTGTACCGGAGCGTGCGCCGGGTGCTGCGGGAGTGGCCGCGGACGTCGTGCACCCGGTACTCCCCGAGGTAGGAGCCGGTGAACTCCGCCGGGCGGAGCTCGCCCAGTGCCTGCTGCTGGCGCCAGTAGCGGAGCTGCCAGGGCAGGTTCGCCGCCCAGGCGGCGCTCACCCACCAGGCGGTGAAGCCGGCCCAGACGAACCCGGCCCGCACGGGGTGGCCGAGCAGGGCCAGGGCGACGGACTCGGTGAGGCAGCCGGCGAACAGGGCGAGGAGGCCGAGCTGCCAGCCGGCGGGCCGCAGCGGCCTGGGCCGCCGGAACGGTTCGACGCGGATCCGCGTCGGGTCGGCCGGAGCCTCGGCGAGCCGTTTCAGCCGTTGCGCGTTGATGGCGTCGGCGAACGCCTGGGCCTTGGCGTCGGTCGTGCCCAGGCGGAACTCGGAGCGCTCGCCGCGCCCCGGCGGGTCGACCTCGACGCACAGGTCCCAGAGCACGCCCCGGCCGGGGACGGCGTGCACCCGGTGGATCCGGCCGTAGGGGATGTGGAAGGCCTCCGGTTCCTCCTGCCACACCAGCGCGGATCCGGTCATCCGCACCGAGCGCCGGCCGAACCAGGTGCGGAGTTCCCTCGGCGGTGCGAGTACTGCCTGCCCGGCCATCGCTGTTCTCGTGCTCCCCCGTGACGTGATCTCGGCCGCGTGATCATATAGCCGCGGCGGCCCCCCGAACGGCCGCGGCGGCCGGCCTCGGGCCGGCCGCCGCGACGCGGAGCGGTGCAGGTCAGCCGACCATCGCCGCCAGAACGGTGCGCCAGTCCTCGCCCGGCTCGGGGCTCAGCGGGGCGGCGAGGGTCTCCGCGCGGTAGTGCCAGGGGCGGCGGAGTTCGGGATCGGCGTCGGGGCGCAGGTCCAGCGGGCTGCCGGAGTCGAGCAGGCGCACGAGCTCACCGGTGAAGTCCGCCCAGGAGACGTGCCCGTTGACGGCGTTGACGATCCGGCCGGCCGCCGGGTTGCCGTCGGCGACGCAGGCGGCGAGCGCGCGGGCCAGGGCGGCGGAGTGCACCCAGGCGGCGCCGTACCAGGTGGAGCGGTCGCCGGGGGCGGGGGCGGGCAGGGCGATCGGGCGGCCGGCCAGGGCGGCCTGGTAGAGGTCGCCGGTGGAGCCCCAGCGGAGCTGGTCGCGCAGGCGCTGGTGCGGGCCCCAGACGATCGGGGCGCGGACCACGGTGGCCGGGCCCCGGCCGGTGGCGGCCGCCTCGAACAGGACGCGCTCGCAGTCCAGCTTGGCCTGCCCGTAGGGACTGACCGGTTCGCCGGTCGGGCCGCCTTCGGGGACGTCGGTGCCGGACGGGCGGCCGTAGGCGTCGATGCTGCTGACGAAGACGAACGGGCCGCCGCGCCAGCCCTCGACCAGGGCGCGCATCGCGGCGAGGTCGACGGCGTGCTCGGTGAAGGTGCAGGCGGCGTGGATGACGGCGTCGACGCCCTCGACCGCGCGGCGCAGGCTGTCGAGGTCGGCGAGGTCGCCCTCGGCCAGTTCGGCGCCGTGCAGGGCGGGCAGGTGGGCGGACTCGGGCCGGACCAGGGCCCGGACCGGGCGGCCCTGGGCCATCAGTTCCTGGAGGACGGCCGCGCCGACTCCGCCGGTGGCGCCGGTGAGCAGCACGGTGCCCGCGCGGGTGCGGGTGCCCGGGCGGGAGCCGGTGCGGGCGGGGGCGGCGCGGCGCTCGTCCTCGCGGGTGGCGAGCAGGGCGGCGAGGGCGCGCGGGGTGCGCTGTTCCAGCACGTCCAGGCCGGTGAGCGGCAGGCCGGTGCGGGTGCGCAGGCGTTCGGCGAGCTGGACGGCGACCAGGGAGTGGCCGCCGAGGGCGAAGAAGTCGCCGTCGGCGGGCGGGGTGGTGCCGAGCAGTTCGCCGAAGGCCGTCCGGACGGTGTCGAGCGGGCCGGACCGCTCGGGGGCGGTCGGGGCCGCGCCGGGCAGCCGGCCGCGGTCCGGGGTCCCGTCGGCGTGCCGGGGCAGCCGGTCCAGCAGGGTGACGGCGGCCGGCAGGTGGGCGGGGTCGACGTGGCGGCGCAGGGCGGCGCGCAGTTCGACGCCGGTCGGGGCGACCGGGCCGCGCACCACGGCGTAGGCGAGCGGCGGGCCGTCGGCGGTCTCGACGACGGCCGCCTCGACCACCCGGGGGTCGGCCGACAGCGCGGCGAGGGCCGGGTGTTGGGCGGTGGCCAGGCGGGTGCCGGGGAGTGCGGACAGGGGCTGGTCGGGGTCGGTGGCGACGGCGGCGAGCAGGTCCGCGAAGGCGGTGAGCAGGTGCTCGGCGGTGCTCTCGTCGAGGGCGTCCCGGTCGTGCTGGACCAGGCAGCGCGGCTGCGGGCCGTCCTCGACCAGCAGGGCGAGGCCGAACTTGGCCAGGCCCAGGTCGAGTTCGACGTCCTCGGCGGTGAGGCCGGGCAGTGTGAGCGGCTCGGCGGGGTGGACGAGGTCGCAGCTGACGGAGAGCAGCGGGGTGCCGTCGGCGCCGCGGGCCGCCGCGCCGAGCCGCTCGACGATCAGGTCGAACGGGATCTCGTGGTGCTGCTGCGCGTCGAGCAGCGCGGTCCGGGCCCGTCCGAGCACCTCGGTGAAGGTGGGATCGCCGGCCAGGTCGGCGCGCACCGCGAGGGTGTTGACGCCGAGGCCGACGGTGCGGCGCAGTTCGGGCCGCAGGCGCTGGCCGCTGGCGCAGCCGAGGGTGAGGTCGGCCTGGTCGGCGGCGGTGCGCAGGGTGGCGAAGGCGGCGGCCAGGACGACGGCGAACAGGGTGGCGCCGTGCCGGGCGCCGAGCCGGCGCAGGCCCTCGACGGTGGCGGGGGCGAGCGGGGCGGTGTGCAGGGTGGCCCGGCGCTCGCGCGCCCCGGGCGGGGTGGGCCGCAGCAGCGGCAGCGGGCGGGCGCCGGCCAGGTGTCGGGCGCGGGCGTCGGCGGCGCTGGTGAGTTCGGCGTCGCGGGTGCGCTCCTCACGGGCGTACTCGGCGTACGACGGTCCGGGCGGCGGGAGTTGGGGCGCCACGCCGTCGCGGGCGGCGACGTAGAGGGCGGCCAGGTCGGCGGCGAGGACGGGCAGCGAGCCGCCGTCGACGGCGATGTGGTGGATGTTCAGGAGCAGGGTGTGGTCCTGCGGGTCGTGTCGCAGCAGCAGGGCGCGCAGGACCGGGCCGGTGGCGAGGTCGAAGGGGCGGGCGGCCTCGGCGGCGAGCAGGGCGGGGGCGTTGTTCCCGGCGCCGTTCTCCCAGGTGGCGTCCACCGTGCGCAGCGGCACCGGGGTGACCGGGTCGGTCTGCTGGTGCGGCTGGTCGCCCTGGCGGCCGTAGCGGGTGCGCAGGACGGCGTGGCGCTCGGTGAGGCCGGTGAGGGCGGTGGCGAGGGCGGCGGGGTCGAGCGGTCCGCGCAGGCGGGTGGCGAGCGGGACGTTGTAGAGGGCGCCGCCCTGGCCGAGGTGGTCCATCAGCCACATCCGCTGCTGGGCGTGCGAGAGCGGGGCGGGGCCGGCCGGGCCGTCGCCCTGGCCGGCCGGCACGCTCTGCGGGGCCGCCGGGCGCCCGCCCGCGGCGGGGCGGTTGCGGCGGGCGCGGCGCAGCAGGTCGGCCTGGTCGGCGGTCTGGTCGACGGCCGGGTGCTCGGCGGTCATCGGGTGGCTCCTTGCGGGGTGTCGTCGTGCGCGGCGCGCAGGGCTCGTTCGAGCAGGTCGGCCTGGCCGGCGACGGTGGGGTGGCCGAGGAAGTCGGCGAGCGAGAGCTCGACGCCGAGGTCCTCGCGGAGGTCGTCGACGACCCACATGGCGAGCAGCGAGTGGCCGCCCTCGGCGAGGAAGTCGGCGGCCGGGTCGGTGATCGGGCGTTCCAGGGCGCGGGTCCAGGCGGTGGCGACGGCCTGCTGGATCGGGGTGAGGGCGGCGGCGGTGCCCGGTCCGTCGGCGGCCGTCTCGTCGGCGGCGGCGAGGGCGCGGCGGTCGATCTTGCCGGTGCCGGTCAGCGGCAGGGCGGCGAGTACGGTCCAGGCGGTGGGCACCAGGTGGGCGGGCAGCCGGTCGGCGAGCCGGGCGCGGAGGGTTTCGACGGCCGGTCGGCTGCCGTCGGCGAGGACCAGGCAGGCGGTGAGCGCGGCGTCGGTGTGGCCGGGCCGGCGGACCACGACGGCCGCCTCGGCGACCTCGGGGAACTGCAGCAGCGCGTGCTCGACCTCGCCGGGTTCGATCCGGAAGCCGCGGACCTTCACCTGGTCGTCGGTGCGGCCGTGGAACTCCAGTGCGCCGTCGGGGCGTTGGCGGACGAGGTCGCCGCTGCGGTAGGCGCGGCCGGTGCCGGGCAGGTCGCGGAAGCGCTCGGCGGTCAGCTCCGGCCGGTCCAGGTAGCCCTGGGCGAGCCGGCCGCCGGCGATCCACAGTTCGCCGACGGTGCCGGGCGCCACCGGCGCGAGCTCCTGGTCGAGGACGAGGGCGCGGGCGCCGCCGAAGGGCCGGCCGATCGGGACCGGGCCGGTGGTGCAGTCGGCCGGGGTGATCCGGTGCAGGGTGGTGAAGGTGGTGGCCTCGGTCGGCCCGTAGACGTTGAAGAGTTCGAGCCAGGGGAAGGCGCGCAGCACCGCCCCGGCGTACTCGGGCGACAGGGCTTCGCCGCCGACGGCCAGGGTGCGCAGCACGCCGAAGATCCGGGACTGCCGGGCGGCCAGGTGGTGGAACAGGGCGGTGGTGATGAACACGGTGGTGACGCCGAACCGCTCGATGTCGCGGACGAGCTCCTCGGCGGTGGGCCGGTCGGAGGGCGAGACGGCGACGGCGGCGCCGTGGGCCAGCGGGGCCCACAGTTCGAAGGTGGAGGCGTCGAAGCTGATCGTGGAGTGGAACAGGACCCGGTCGCGGGGGCCGAGCGTGAACGCGTCCTGGGCGGTGACCAGGTCGGCGACGGCGCTGTGCGGGACGATGACGCCCTTGGGCCGGCCGGTGGAGCCCGAGGTGTAGAAGAGCAGGGCGGGCGCGGCCGGCTCGGCGGCGCAGGGGGCGGCCGCACCGGCGGCGTCGGGGCCGTGCCCGGCCGGGGCGGCGGGCTCGGCCAGGACGAGCGTCGAGGTCAGCGCGAGGGTCTGCTCCTCGGCGAGTCCGGCCTCGGCGAGCAGCGTCTTGTCGCCGAGGACGAGCCGGACTCCGGCGTCCCCGGTCATCTCGGCGATGCGCTGACGCGGGTAGGCCGGGTCGAGCGGGACGACGTGGGCGCCGGTCCGCCAGATCGCGAGCTGGGCGACGACCAGGCGGGTGGAACGGGCGCAGAGCAGGCCGACGGCGCTGCCGGGGCCGATCCCCCGGGCGGCCAGGGTCGCGGCCAGCCGGGCGGAGGAGTCGAGGAGTTGACGGTACGTCAGAACGGTGGAGCCGTCGGTCACGGCGAGGGCGTCGGGGCGCTCCTGGGCGTGCCGGGCGATCAGGTCCGGGAGGGTCGCGGTGGGCATGATGGTTCCCTTCCGGGCGCCCCGGCCGCGAACGGCCGGGGCGCCCTGCGCAGGTCGTACGGGCGGGCGGGCGGTCAGACGGCGGCGGCGGCGGTCGGCTGCCGCTCCACCACCAGCCGGGCGACGGCCCGCAGGTCGGGCTGGCGCAGCACCAGGGGCGCGCGCAGCCGCACCCCGCACTCCTCCTCCAGGGCCTCCAGCAGCCGTGCGGCGGCGAGCGAGTTGCCGCCCGAGGCGAGGAAGTTGTCGCCGGGCCCGAGGTCGGCGCGGCCGAGCAGGTCGCGGCACAGGCGCAGCACGGTGCGCTCGGTGGGCGTGGCGCCCTCCTCCGCCGCGACCGGCTCGTCCGCGGCCGGGGCGAGCAGCAGGGCGGCGCGGTCGACCTTGCCGTTGGCATCCAGCGGGAAGGTGTCGACCAGACGGACGGCCGACGGGACGGCCTGCTCGGGCAGCCACGGCCGGACCGCCGCCAGCAGTTCGTCGGCGCCGGCCGCCGAGGGCCCCTCGACGGTCTGGACGAAGGCGAGCAGCCGGACGCCTCCGGTCGGCGCCGGGGCCGCGGCCACCACGGCCCGGCGCACCCGCGGGTCGCGCTCGAACGCGGCCTCGACCTCGGCGGGTTCGACCCGGACGCCGCTGACCTTGACCTGGTCGTCGAGCCGGCCGTGGAACTCCAGCACGCCGTCGGCGCCCATCACGACCCGGTCGCCGCTGCGGTAGACCCGGTCGATGCCGTCCACGCCGGGCGGCACGCCGACGAAGCGCCGGGCGGTCAGCTCGGGGTCGAGGTAGCCGGCGGCCAGGCCCCGGCCGCCGATGCGCAGTTCGCCGGCCTGGCCGCGCGGCACCGGCCGGCCGTCCTCGTCGGTGACCAGGACGACCGCGCCCGGGACGGGCAGCCCGATCGGGGGTGCGCCGGCGCCGTGGTCGAGGCCGGGCGCCATGGTGTGCACGGTGGTGGTGACGGTGGCCTCGGCGGGGCCGTAGGCGTTGTGGACGGCCGCGGTGACGTCCGGGCCGGGGGCGCGGCGCAGCCGGTCGCCGCCGATGGTGAGGTGGCGCAGCGCCAGCCCGTCCGGCCACGCGCGCGCCAGGATCGGCTCGGCGAGCGGGGTCGGCAGGATGCTGACGGTGACGCCGGCCTCGCGCCACCAGTCGGTGAGCGCGCCCGGGTCCCAGCGGACGGCCTCGGGGGCGAGGGTGAGCGCGGCGCCGGAGGTGAGGGTGGCCCACAGCTCCAGGACGTGCGGGTCGAAGGACACGCCGATCAGCAGGCTGTGCCGCTCGCCGGGGCCGAGGCCGGTCAGCTCGCGGTACCAGTGGAGCAGCGCGCCGAGGGCGGGCTCGCCGACGGCGACGGCCTTGGGGGTGCCGGTCGAGCCGGAGGTGAGCACCGCGTAGTGGGTGCCGGCGGGCACGTGGACCTGCTCGCCGGGGACGAACGCGGCGACCACGTCGGTGGTCGGGTCCAGGTCGAGCGCCAGCTGCTCGCCGCCCTGGGGCAGTCGGGCCGGGTCGCCGACCAGGCAGGCGGGCCGCAGCTGCTCGGCGACGGCCTGGAGCCGGCGCTCGCCGGGACGCGGGCCGAGCGGCAGGTGGACGGCGCCGAGCTTGGCGGTGGCGAGGGTGACGGCGGCCAGGGCGGCGGAGTGGCCGAGGCAGACGCCGACCAGGTCGCCGGGGCGGATCCGGTCGCGCAGCGCCGCGGCCACGGTGTCGGCGAGGCGGTCGAGTTCGGCGTAGCTGTAGGTGCGGGCGCCGTCGATCAGGGCGGGCGCGTCCGGGGTCCGGTGCACCCAGGTGGCGAACAGGTCGAGGACCGCGCCGTCCTGGTGCGGGCGGCCGTATTCGATGCTCAGGGTTTCCATCATCGTCTCCAGGTGGTTCAGGCCGTTGACAGGCTGTTGACAGAGCGTTGACGGTCTGTCAGTTCAGGCCCATGGAGCGGGCGATGATCACCTTCTGGACCTCGGAGGTCCCCTCGATGATCGTGGTCATCCGCACGTAGCGGTACAGGAACTCCAGCGGGTGGCCGCGCACCCAGCCGGTGGCGCCGTGCACCTGGAGCGAGCGGTCCACCGCGCGCACGGCGGTCTCGGAGGCGGTGAGCTTGGCGAGCGCCGCGTTCTCCGGCGCCTCGGTGCCGTCGTCGACCAGCCGGGCGCAGGCGAGGGTGAGCAGCTTGGAGCACTCCACCTCGGCCCGGGTGGCCACCAGGTGCTCCTGGATGTGCTGGTACTCGCCGATCACCTTGCCGAAGGCGCGCCGCTCGCGGGCGTACTCGACGCCCATGCGCAGCGCGTACTCGGCGATGCCGTTGCACATCGCGGCGACGACCAGGCGGCCCCGGGAGAGGCTGTCCATGGCGAGGGCGGTGGCCGCGCCGACGCCCTCCTCGCCGCCGATCACGGCGTCGGTGGAGACGGTGACCTGGTCGAGCAGCAGCTCGAACAGCGGTTCGCCGGACATGCCCTCGTAGCGCTGGCCGATCCGCAGGCCGGGCTGGTCGATCGGGAGGACGAAGGCGGTGGCGCCGGCGGTGGGCCCGGCCCCCTCGCCGAGGTCGGTGGCGGTGACGACGAGCACCAGGCCGGCCCGGTCGGCGTTGCTGACGAAGGTCTTGCGGCCGTTCAGCACCCAGCCGTCGGCGGTGCGCACGGCGGTGGTGGTGAGGCGGAACGCGTCGGAGCCGGCGTGCGGCTCGGTGAGGGCGAGGCAGCGGGTCTGCTCGCCGCGGACCAGCGGCACGAGGTGGCGCTCGATCTGCTCGGGGGTGCCGTGCCGCAGCAGCGGGCTGGGGCCGTCGGAGCCGGCCAGGGCGTACGGCGCGAGCGGGCAGCCGCTGCGCCCGGCGGCGTGGTGCAGCAGGACGACGGCGGTGAACGGCATGTCGGCGCCGCCGAGTTCCTCGGGGTAGTCGCCGGCGTAGAAGCCGAGCGCGGCGGAGCGCTTGCGGACGTAGGCGCGCAGTTCGGCGGGCACCTCGTCGGCGGTCTCGGGCAGTTCGGCGGCCAGCGGGACGAGCTCGCGGCGGACGAAGCTCTCGAAGGCGTCGACGAGTTCGCGGTGGGCGTCTTCGAGGACGGCGGAGGGGGCGCTCATGCGCGGTCTGCCTTTCCGGGGTGCTGGCCGGTGAGGGCGCTGGCCTGGTCGGCCAGGACGGCGTGGCGGAACAGGGTGCGCAGCGGCGGGCGGCTGCCGAGGTGCGGCTCCAGCCAGGCGGCGAGCTGGGCGGCGAGCAGCGAGTGGCCGCCGACCTCGAAGAAGTGGGACTCGGCGGTGAAGCGGTCGTGGCCGAGCACCTCGCGCCAGGCGGCGGCGATCAGTTCCTGGCCGGGGTCGGCGAAGGCGCTCTCGGCGGCCGGGGCGGCCTCCTGGGCGGGGGCCTCGTCGGCGAGCCGGGCGAGGGCGGCGCGGTCGGGCTTGCCGCCGGGCAGGGTCGGCATCGTCTCGACGGCCGTCCAGGTGGCGGGGACGAGCCCGCCGGGCAGCCGCTGGGCGAGCGCGGCGTGCAGGGCGGCCTGGTCGGGGCGGTCGGCGCCCTCCAGGAAGCCGATCAGGCGCGGGCCGGCCTGCGGGTCGGTGTGCAGCACCACCGCGCAGGAGCGGCCGCCGAGTTCGGCGGAGGCGGCGGCCTCGATCTCCTCCAGTTCGATCCGGTGGCCGCGGAGCTTGACCTGGTTGTCGGCGCGGCCGAGGAAGCACAGCCGGCCGCGCAGGTCGCGGTAGCCGCGGTCGCCGGTGCGGTAGACGCGCTCGCCGCCGAGGGCGGGCACGGTGACGAAGCGGGCCGCGGTCGGCTCCGGCAGGCCGAGGTAGCCGTCGGCCAGCAGGGCTCCGCTGACGGCGAGTTCGCCGACGCAGCCGGCCGGGAGCGGGCGCAGCGCCTCGTCCAGGACGTGCAGGCGCACGCCGTCCAGTTCGGCGCCGAGCGGGATCTCGCCGTCCTCGGCCACGTCGGCGGCGGTGACCTCGTACACGGTGGAGGTGACGGTGGCCTCGGTGACGCCGTAGGCGTTCAGCACGGTGGTGGCCTCGATCAGGCCGGTCAGCGCGCGGGCGGGCAGGCGCTCGCCGCCGAGGACGAGCAGCCGGGGCGCCCAGCGGCCGTCGCGCAGCGCCTCGCGCAGGTCCTCGCGGACGGCGAGCAGGTAGCTGGTCGGCAGGTTGGCGACGGTGACGCCGCGGGCGGCGAGCACGGCGACGAGCTCGGGCCCGGTGGGCACCTCGCGCTGCGGCACAACCAGGGCGGCGCCGGCGGCGAGCGCGGGCAGCACCTCCTCCAGCGCCACGTCGAAGGACGGGCGGGCGAACAGCAGCACCCGGTCGGCGGGGGTCAGTTCGTAGCGGGCGGCGATCGCGGCGACGTACCCGGCGAGCGCGTCGCGGCCGACCAGGACGGGCTTGGGCACGCCGGTGGAGCCGGAGGTGTGGATCAGGTAGGCGGCGCCCTCCACCACTGCGGCGGGCTCGGCCTTGGGGAAGGCCGGGCCGTCCAGCAGCGCGGGGGTGACGCCGTCGGCGGGCAGGGCGAGCGCGCTCTGCCGGGTGGCCAGCACCAGGGCCGGGGCCAGCCGGTCCAGCAGCAGGCCGAGCCGGGCGGCCGGGTCCTCGGCGGACAGCGGCGCGTACACGGCGCCGTACCGCAGGCAGGCGAGCAGGGCGACGACGCTGTCCACGCCGCGCGGCAGCACGGCGGCGACCGGCTGGCCGGGGGTGACGCCGGCGGCGCGCAGGCGTTCGGCCAGCTGGGTGACGCGGCGGTCGAGCTCGCCGTAGCTGAGGCGCTCGGTGCCGGCGATCATCGCGATCGCCGTGGGGTCGTGGGCGGCGGCCGGGTCGAGACCGGCCCGGGCGACGGCGGTGGCGGGTTCGGCGGCCGGGGCGGGGTCGAGCGCGGCCAGCGTGGCCTCGGGCCGGTCGAGGTAGCAGCGCAGCAGCTGGAGCAGGCGGTCGGCCAGCAGGGTGGCCTCGGCCTCGCCGAAGAGGTCGGCGTCGTAGTCCCAGACCAGGGTCATCCCGGCGCCGCCGTGCTTCTCGCCGACCACCCGGCGGTCGTCGGGCAGCAGCACCAGGTCGAGGTCGAAGCGGGTGGTGCCGGTGTTGAAGCCTTCGTACAGCGAGACTTCGAGACCGGGCGCCTGGACGTCCGGCAGCGCGGCGTCGTGCGCGCTGAACATCACGTTGAACAGCGGGTTGTCGGCGCCGCCGGTGTGCAGGCCGAGCCGGCGGGTCAGCTCCTGGACCGGCAGGTCCTGGTAGGGCAGCGCGCGCAGCAGGACGTCGGTCACCTCGTCGACGGCCTCGGTGCCGGGGGCGGACGGGTCCAGTCGCAGGTGCAGCGGCACGGTGTTCACGAACATGCCGACGGTGCCCTCGAAGCCCTCAGGGCGGTTGCCGACGGCGGTGCCGACGACGAGTTCGCGGTGCCCGGAGTGCCGGCGCAGCAGTTCGGCGAAGAGCGTGAGCAGGGTGCTGAACGGGGTGTGCCCGTCCTCCTTGCTGCGGGTGCGCAGCCGCTCGGCCAGGTCGGCGCCGATCGCCTGACGCATCTGGCCGCCGCGGTGGCGGCGCACCGCGGCGGGGTTGGCCAGCCCGGGCAGGGTGACCTCGCGCGGGGCGTCGGTCAGCTCCCGCAGCCAGAAGGCGAGCGCGCGCTCGCGGGCGTCCGGGTCGACGGCCGTACGGGCGTGCTGCTCGTACGAGGGCGCCTCGGGCAGCTGGTAGGGCTCGCCGAGGACGTGGGCGCGGTAGACGGTGAACAGGTCGCGCAGCAGGATCGCGAAGGAGTGGCCGTCGTGGACGAGGTGGTGCTCGACGTGGATCAGCCGGTGGTGGTCCGTGCCGAGGCGCACCAGGTGCCAGCGCAGCACCGGCGCCTGCTCGGTGTCCACCGGCTCCTCGGCCTCGGCGGCCAGCAGCTCGCGGAAGGCGGCGTCCGGGTCGGCCTCGGCGGCGAAGTCGCTGCGGCGCAGCGTCGGTTCGCAGTGCTCGGCGACCCGCTGGCCCGGCAGGCCCTCCGGGCGGGGGACCAGTTCCAGGCGCAGGCCCGGGTGGTGGGCGAGGACGGCGGCCAGTCCGGCGTGCAGCGCGTCCTCGTCGAGGGTGCCCCAGAGGTCGAGCACGGCGGTGAAGTTGTACGCACGACTGCCGGGCAGCATCTGCTCGTGCAGCCAGACGATCTCCTGCGAGGAGGAGAGCGCAAACATCGGTGACTCCCTTGTGTGGTGGGCGTGTTGGCCCTGCGGTGACGGGGCGGGCGTGGATGGCCCGGCCCTGGTTCCGGGCGCGCCGGGGTGGTGGCACGGCCCGGCGGTCGGTGTGGGGATTCGGTGGCGGCTTCGGTCCGGGGCGGGTCAGGCGTCCGGGGCGGGCGTCCTGATGCGGACGTCCGGTGCGGGTCCGGTACGGCTTCGGGTCGGGGCCGGGGCGGCTTCGGGTCGGGTCCGGATCAGGCGTCCGGATCAGGTGTCCGGATCAGGTGTCCGGCGCGGGGTCGGGCCGGGCGGGTCAGGCCGTCCGCAGGTGGCGGCGCAGCGTGGCGAGCAGGTCGTCGAAGGCGGCGGTGGCGGCGTCCTCGGGGAACCGTTCGCGGTCCCAGGCGAGGCGCACCAGCAGGTCGTCGCCGTGCGAGGCGGCGACCGCGAACGGCGCGGCGAGCGGCCGCCCGGCCAGGTGGATCTCCCGGCCGGGCACGCCGCCGAACACCAGCGGCGGGCGGCGGTGCAGGTCCTCCAGGGTGAGCATGCCGTCCAGGGCGCCCGTCCACGGGGCGCCGGCGGTGCGGGCGGCCCGGACCACCTCGTCGAACGGGGTGTCGGCGTGGTCGAGGTCGTCCCACCAGGCGTCGGCGAGGTCCTCCAGGGCGGTGGCCGCGCCGGGTACGGCGGGGTGCACCAGGGTGTTGAGGAAGCAGCCGAGCGCGGCGGGCGCGCCGGGCGGGCGGCCGCCCCACGGGTAGCCGAGGGCGAGCTGCCCGTCGGTCCGGTGCAGCCGGTGGGCGGCGGCCGCGGTGGCGTCCAGCAGTGCGGGGAAGAAGGCGGTGCGGGCGGCCCCCTCGGCGGCGGGCAGCCGGTGGCTGAGCATGCCGGTGGAGCCGGCCGCTCCCCCGCCCGTCCCGGTGACGCCGCCGAGCCGGCGGCCCCAGTGGGCCTGTGCGGCGGGTCCGCCGGCGGCGTCCTCGGCGGCCAGTTGCCGTTCGACGGCCTCCCGGTAGGCCGCCAGGGCGTCCTGGTCGGGGGCGGCGAGGGCCTCCTGGGCGTGGTCGTCCCGGGCGTAGGCGTCGGTGAGGTCGGCGGTCAGGATGCCGAGCGACTGCTCGTCGCAGGCCGCGTGGTCCACCGCGAGGGCGAGCAGTTCCTCCTCGCCGTCCGGCTCCCGGGCCACCAGCAGGCGCAGCGCGGGCCCGTCGGCGGGCCAGTCCAGCAGGGCCTCGCGCAGGGCGGACCCGGCGGTGCCGCCGGGCGGGACGGCGATCCGGGCGGCCTCGGCCGAGGGGGCGCCGACCCGCAGGACGGGCGTGCCGCGCACCGTCCCGAAGCCGCCGCACAGCGCCGGGTGCCGGGCGGCGGTGGTGGTGGCGGCGCGGGCCAGCCGGGGCAGGTCGAGGGTGCCGCCCGGGTAGGCGTGGAACAGCGGGACGACCTCGGGCCGGCCCTGCGGCGCGAGCCTGCGGGTGATCAGGAAGCGCCGCTGGGCGCCGGTGAGCGGGAGCAGGTCCGTCGGGGAGTCGGCGGCGGCGGAACGGTACCGGGCGAGGTAGGCGGCGGTGATGCTGGCGTGCACGGAACGGTCTCCGGTTTCCGGTCTCGGTTCGGTTCGGACGTCAGGCGGCGGGGCTCGTCGGGCGGCCGGGTGCGTCAGGCGGCGGGGCTCGCGACGGGCTCCTCCCCGGCCGTGGCGGCGGTTTCGGCCGGGAGGTCCCGCAGCCGGCGCAGCGGCGACAGCAGCAGCGGCACCGGGACCAGCAGGAAGCCCGCCGCGCACAGCCACAGCGCGGCGCGCGGTCCGGCCGCGTCGGCGACGGTGCCGCCGACGAGCGCGCCGATCGGCAGCGTGCCCCAGACCAGGAAGCGCATGGTGGCGTTCATCCGGCCGAGCAGCTCCGGCGGGCACAGGCTCTGCCGGAAGCTCACCTGGGCGACGTTGTAGGCCACCGCGCCGAACAGCACCACCGCCGAGGCGATCCCGAACAGCACCACGCCCGCACCCCGGCCGGACAGCGGCCACAGCAGCGCGAACGGCGCCGTCACCACGGTGGCGAGCCAGATCAGCCGGGCCTGGCCGAGCCACGCCGCCAGCCGCCCCGCGCACAGCGCCCCGGCCAGGCCGCCGACGGCGGAGGCCGACAGCAGCAGGCCGATGGCGCCCGGCGCCAGGTCGAGCACCCGCACCCAGAACACCGTCTGCACGGCCGCCAGCACGGCGGCGAACAGGTTGGACACGGCGGTCGCGGTGGCGATCGCCCGCAGCAGCGGGTGCCCGAGCACGAAGCGCACGCCCTCGGCGACCTCGGCGCGCAGCGACCGTCCGGTCGCCGGCTCCGGTTGGGGCTCCTCGACCCGGATCCGGGCGAGCAGCAGGGCGGAGGCGAGGTAGCCGACGGCGTCGGCCACGATGGCGAGCGACGCGCCGAGCAGCTGGACCAGGCCGCCGCCGAGCCCGGGCCCGACGATCTGCGCCGAGGAGCGGACCGTCTCGATCGCGCCGTTGCCCCCGACCAGTTGCTCGCGCGGCAGGACGGACGGCAGGAAGGACTGGTGGGCGACGTCGAAGAAGACCGTCGCCACCCCGGTGACCAGCGCCACCAGGTAGAGCTGGGCCATGGTCAGCACGCCGAGCGCGGCGGCCGGCGGGATCGACCCGACGGCGAGGCAGCGCACCACGTCGGCGCGGATCAGCACCGGAAGCTTGCGCATCCGGTCCAGCCAGGCGCCGGCCGGCAGGCCGACCAGCAGGAACGCGGCGGTCTCGGCGGCGGTCAGCAGGCCGACCTCGAAGGGTGTGGCATCGAGCACCACCACCGCCACCAACGGGAGCGCGACCAGGGTCACCTGACTGCCCGTCTGGGCCGTCGCGGCTCCGGTGAGCAGGAGTCGGAAGTCGCGGTGGCCGAGCAGTCGGTCGCGGCGGGGGCTTGGCGTCTCGTTCATCAGTGCGACTTTCGGTCACCACTTCGCTACTGGGCAAGCATCGCGTCCGTTTCCGGACGAACCACGGGTCGGCCCTATCGCGCCACTCCCACGACCTGCCCTTACGGCCCCCATACGGCCGAGCACGCTCCCGCCGGGACGTCCGCGCAGGCCGCCGACCAGGGACGGACCACTCGCGCGGCCACCCGGCACACCGCGGGCCCCGCACGTCCAATTCGCCGTCCGCTATGCGGGCATTCGCATTCCGGCCACCGGACGCCGTCACTCAACTTGGCTGGATCATGCGAAACACTGACTGTCCGTCACCTGATCGTGATATCGGCCGCGCCGCGGGAGGCCGTGGGAAGAAGCACCCGCGCCGCCGGACGGGCCGGGCCGGGCCCCGCCGCTCAGTCCGCCTCCCGGCAGGTCACCGCCAGCACCGCCATGTCGTCGTCCCGCGGCCCGCCCGTCCACCGCTCCACGTCCGCCACCAGCGCGTCGACGGCCTCCTGGGGGCCGTCGAACGGGCCGAGCGGGCCCAGGGCGAGCAGCGGATCGTAGAACTCCCCGGCCGCGTCCCGGGCCTCCGTCACCCCGTCGGTCACCAGCAGCAGCGTGCACCCCGGCGGGAACGGCCGGGTCTGCGGCACCGGCCGGGCCACGCCCAGCGAGCCCATCCCGAGCGGCAGCCCCGGGTCGGCGGCGTCCAGCCGGCGCACCGCGTCCGGGCCGCCCAGCAGGTACGGCCCCGGGTGCCCGCAGTCGAGCGTGCGCACGACGTCCTCACCCGGCGGGAACTCGACCAGCAGTGCCGTGATGAACCCCTCCAGCCGCACCTCCTCGGCCAGCAGCGCGCTCTCCCGGGCGAGCGCCCGCTCCAACCCGTCGGCCAGCGCCGCGAGGTCCGGCGCGCGGTGGGCGTCCTCCCGGAACGCGCCGAGCAGCACCGACACCGCGCCGACCGCCTGCAGCCCCTTGCCCCGGACGTCCGCGATCAGCACCCGTACGCCGTACGGGGTCGCCTGCAGCGCGTACGCGTCGCCGCCGATCAGTGCCTCGGTCTGCGCCGCCCGGTAGCAGGCGGCGACCGACAGCCGGCCCACCCGCGCGGGCGGCTCGGGCAGCACCGCCCGCTGGGCGGCCTCGGCCACCGACCGCACCTGCGCCAGCCGCTCCCCGTGCCGGGCGACGACGCGGTTGACCCAGACGCCGAGCAGCGCGGCGAAGGCCGTGTTCACCAGCTCCAGGTAGCCGTCCTGGGTGCCGATCGAGCCGTCCCGCACGGCCAGCACGAGGATGCCGGTCACATTGGCGACGCCCACCGCGAGGGTGTCCCGCAAGGTCAGCAGCGCGCCGGTCAGGACGGCGGCGGCCGCCAGGAGCGGGTCGCCCCAGTAGTCGGTGGGATCCAGGGAGTTCCAGACGAGCCCGCCGACGATCAGCAACCACGGCGCGAACCGCACGTACGGCGGCCACTGCTCGGACCTCGGGGCCATCGGAGACCTTGCTTCCCGTCTCACCGCCTATCCGGAATATGCGATTCCGATCCTAGCCACCCCTGCTCACCCCCGCGCGCCCCCGGCTGCGCCGCGGGGAGCGAAGCGCGCGGCGGCGCCTCGCGGGGTCGGGAGTCGGGGTCGGGGGCCGTGGGCCAGCCTGGTGACCTGCTTCGGTACCTGCACGGCGCTCTCGCCGACGGCCGGACACCCGAGAGCGGCCGCGCCCGCTACCCGTCCAGGGTGAACCGCCCCGCACCCGGGCCGGTGACCAGGCCGGGCGGCAGGCGGCGCCCGTAGGCGAGCAGCAGGAGGTGTTCGGCCCGGCCCTCCACCACGGCCGGGCCCTCGCCGTACGCCCAGCCTGTGTCCGTGGCCCGCAGGTGGACGCCGTCGAGTCGGGCGCCGAAGAAGCGCAGGCTGCGGCGGGAGACGGTGGCGAGCAGGGCGGTGACCCGAGGCAGCGGGAGGCGCGAGGGCAGGCCGAGCGCGGTCGTGATGTCGAGGCCGTGGACGACGTCGTGGCCGAGGGCGGCGATCCGGCCGCCGACCGGGGGGCGCCAGGGGTGTTCGGCGTGGTCGGCGAGGGCGGCGGCGAGTTGGCGGTCGGTGAGGGCGGCGGCGTCGCGGCGGGCCACCCGGTCGGTCATCCGGTGGAGGGAGCCGCCGGCCCGCATGAGGTCCGCAAGGTTGCGGGCCGTGGAGTAGCGAAAGCCGGTGCTCATATGGGCGGCGACCTCGCGGACGCGCCAACCGGCGCACAGCGACGGGGAGTTCCACTGGTCCCGGGTGAAGGTGGTGAACACCTCGGCGAGTTCCCGGCGTTCGGCCGCGATCTGTTCGCGGACCCAGTCGACGCCCTGGTCGTGCTGCACGGTTTCCATGCCTCCAGCCTGCGGCCGGGGCCCTCCGTACGTCCAAGACCGGGGAGTTCTTCCACCTATCATCAGAAGTTATGGAACTCCGGCAGCTCCAGTACTTCGTCACCGTGGCCCAGCAGGGCAGTTTCACCCGCGCCGCCGAGCTGCTGCACCTCACCCAGCCCGGGGTGAGCGCCCAGATCCGGCAGCTGGAGAAGGAGTTGGGCCACCGGCTGCTGGACCGCAGCGGGCGCGGCGTCCGGCTCACCCCGGTCGGCGAGGCGGTGCTCCCGCACGCGCGGGCGGCGCTCGCCTCCGCCGCGGCGGCGCGGCAGACGGCGCAGGACTTCGGCGGGCTGCGGCGCGGGCACGTCCGGCTCGGGCTGGTCTCCGGGGCAGCCCTGGGCCCTGTCCCGCCGGCCGGGGCGGACGACCTCCCCGGACTCGCCACCACGCTCGCCGCGTTCCGCCGCGACCACCCGGGCATCGACCTCTCGCTGGCCGAGGACGGTACCGCGCGGATGCTCGGCGCGCTGCGCGAGGGGCACTTGGACCTCGCCGTGATCGGCCTGCCCACCGCCGCCAGCGGACGGGACGACGACGACGGCTGGCGGACGCTGGCCGGGCTCGCCCTGCACACCGTGCTGGAAGCCCCGCTGGTCGCCGCCTTCACCGGGCACCACCCGCTGGCCGGCGGACCGGACGGCCCCCTGCCGGTCGCCGCGCTGGCCGGGCACGCCCTGGTGAGCACCCCGCGCGGCACCGGCCTGCGGACGGCGCTGGAGCAGGCCCTGGCCGCGGCCGGGGCGCGCCCCACGGTCGCGGTCGAGGCGGCCGCCCCGCCGCAGCTGGCCGAACTCGCCGCGCACGGGCTGGGCGTGGCCGTGCTGCCGGATCCGCCGCCCGCCGCCGGGCTGCGGATCCGGCCGCTCACCGACCCCGTACCGCTGGTGCGGATCGCGCTGGCCTGGCCGACCGGCCGCCCCATCGCGCCGCCCACGGCCGCGCTCCTGGGCCACTTGCGGACGTCCTATCCGGGCCCGGGGGCCCGTACCTGACGCTACCGGGGGTCCGCCCTCCGCAGGCCGCCGTGTCAGCGCGACGGCGGTGGTGACGTCACGTCAGAGCGTGGCGGCGGTGCCCCGTCAGGACGCGGCGGCGGCGGTGCCGTCGCCGATGTGCAGGATCGCGTCGGCCCCGTCGAGGACAGCCCGGTCGAGCGGGAAGTAGCCCTGCTCAGGCGTGGTGTCGGTGCGCGTCCGGCCGCCGGCGGCCGCACCGGGCTCGACCAGTCCCCAGGTGGCGGCCCCGCGCTGGAGCGCGCCCTCGCGGGTGTCCGGCTCGGGCTCCTGGAGCCCGACGGCCGCGCTGCGCCCCAGGCTGCCGGGGACGAAGGTGTACGGCTCGTCCAGGGAGTCCAGGATGGCGCCGGCGCCGCTCCAGGCCAGGTCCAGGTCCGCCAACCGCATGGTGCTCGGCTGCCGTTGCAGGTGGAGGTTGTGGGCGAAGACGAGGGTTCCCCCTCGGCGGGCCTCGCCGCTGCGGATGTCGAGGAGGTTCTGGGCCATGAGCACGTCCCGGGTGCCGAGGAGGCCGGACAGCCGGGCGCCCGGCTCCAGGTGCTCGGCCGACTGCCGGTGGTAGCGGAGCAGGCCGAGGCCGGCGGTGAGATGCGTCCTGGCCCTGCGCCACTCGGCGCGCGAGGTCGCCGCGACCAGTTCCGGGGCCCGCGCGTACAGCAGGGTGAGCAGGTCGTCGGCGATCGTCCGCAGCTTCTCCGCCTCGGCGGAGGCGCCGGGCGACATCTCCGGGTCCAGGACCGCCTCGGGGCGGCTCCAGCGCTGGTCGTCGCCGACCAGGCCGGCGAGGTCGAGGTCGAGCCCGAGGTAGTCGCGGGCGTGTTCGAGGTAGCGCCGCGGGCTGGGTGCGCTGGTGTTCTCCGTCTGCGCGTCGAAGCCGTGGAAGGCCAGACGGTCTGCCGGCGGCCGGCTCCGGTTGTACTCGCGCATCCAGGCGACCAGCCGCCGGTTGCCGTCCAGCTCTCCGAAGCCGTGGGAGAAGCCCTCGCCCATCACCGAGTCGAGGGTGCCCACCCCCTCCTGGACGAAGTCGTTCACGGCGAGCGCGGCCACCCGGTCGGTTTCGAGGGCGATCGACCGGAATCCCCGGTCGACCAGCTGGGCGAACAGCTCGTTGCGGATCCGCGCGAAGGCCGGTTCCCGGTGGGTGGGTTCACCGAGCGCCAGCAGTGCGCACGACGAAGGGACGAGGTCTCGCAAGTCCTGACTCATGGTCCTCAAGCGTATCCTTGAAAGAACGGTTGAGACTTTTCCTGCTCCGACCGCCCGATCCTCCGCTGAAGCCTCAAACCGGTGACCACCATGCGCCCCTCCGACCTCGCCCGCGGGCACGGCCTCTCGGCCCAGGCCGTACGCAACTACGAACGGGACGGCTTCCTCCCGCCCGCCGAACGCACCGCCAGCGGCTACCGGATCTACACCGAGGTGCACGCGGCCGCGCTCGACGCCTACCGCTCCCTCGTCGCGGCGTACGGCCACGCGACCGGCGGCCGGATCATGACCGCGCTCCACCGGGGCGGGCTCGACGACGCCCTGACGGCCATCGACCGCGGGCACGGCCAACTGCTCCGCGACCGCGACACCCTGGACGCGGTGCGGAAGGCCGTGCACCACCTTGCGGCGCGGCCCGACGCGGCGCGGGACATTGCGGCGCGGCCCGACGCGGCGCGGCCCGACGCGGCGCGGGACATTGCGGCGCGGGACATTGCGGCGCGGGACATTGCAGCGGATCTTGCGGCGGGCCCGTCGGCGGAGCCCGCGGTGGACGGTGCCGTCCTGAGCATCGGCGAACTCGCCCACCGGCTCGGCGTCACCCCGGCGACCGTGCGCAACTGGGAGGGCGCAGGCATCCTCGCCCCCGCCCGGGACCAGGCCACCGGACACCGCGTCTTCCGCGCCGACGACATCCGCGACGCCGAACTCGCCCACCTGCTCCGGCGCGGCGGCTACCCGCTGGACCACATCGCCACCGTGCTCCGACAGGTGCGGACGGCCGGCGGCACGGCCTCCCTGGCCGACGCCCTCGACGGCTGGCAGCGCAGGCTCACCGCCCAGGGCCTGGCCATGCTCGACGCGGCCGCCCGGCTCGGCCACTACCTGGGCCTGACCGGCCGCCCCCGGCCGGAGCAGATCTAGGGTCTTCGTCAGCGATGCGGCGGGCCGCCGCCGCGGTGGGCTCAGCCGACGCGGGTGAGCCGGGTGGTGCGGGGCGGGGTCCGGTCGGCGGTGGTGGCGGGGCCGGCGGCGCGGTCGGGCTCGGGGCGATCGGGGTTGGCGAGCAGGATGGAGCGCTGGAGCCGTCGCAGTCCGGCCGAGGGTTCCATGCCCAACTCCCGTACCAGGGTGTTGCGCAGGCGCTGGTAGGCCTCCAGGGCCTCGCCCCGTCGGCCGGAGCGGTGCAGGGCGATCATGTACTGGCCGTGCAGGCTCTCGTGGGTGCGGTAGCGGTCGACCAGGACGGTGAGTTCGGCGAGCAGGACGCGGTGGCGGCCCAGCCGCAGGTCGGCCTCGATCCGCTGGTCCAGGGCGCAGAGCCGGGTCTCCTCCAACCGCTTGGCCTCGACGGCGAGTTGACCGCCGAGCGGGATGTCGGCGAAGGCCGGACCGCGCCACAGACCGAGCGCCTCGCCCAACTGGCGGGCGGCGAGCGGGAAGTCGCCGCCGTCCATGGCCCGGTAGCCGAGGCCCGCGAGGCGGTCGAACTCCTGGAGGTCGACCAGCCCGCCGCCGCTGTCGAGCCGGTAGCCGCCGGGCGAAGTCACCAGGACGTCCTTGGCTCCGCACGCTCCCCCGGCGTCATCGCGGTGGGCGAGCGCCCGGTCGATGAGGTCGCGCAGTTGGAGGACGTAGGTCTGGACGGTGGTGCGCGCGCTGCGCGGCGGATGGCCGGACCACAGTTCCTCGGCGAGGACGCCCGCCGAGATGACCTGGTCGGCGCGCAGGGCCAGCAGGGCGAGCACTTGCCGTGGCTTCGGCGCCGAGGGCACCACCGACACCCCGCACACCTGGACCCCCAAGGCCCCTAACACCCGGATCTCCATGACGTCCACCCCAATCCAGACGGATCGGCGACCCCGACGGCCACCGGCCGGCCGGTGCTGCGGCTACCGCACAGCCGAGCACCGGGTGCTCATCCAAAAACAGGACGGACGGTTTGTCAATACAAAACCGAACGAGCTGTTTGTTTTTGAACGGACAATCGAGCTCCGGACTGCTTCGACCAACCGGAATGACCGCCGCCGCGAGCGCCGCCGCGTCAACCCCGGACGCACACTCTCAGGCCTCGCCCGCACGGGCCGCCGCCAACTCGGCCACCACCCGCCCACCACGGTCCGAGCCCAGGTCCAGCGTGGCCAGCACCCCGGGGACGGTGATGCTCGGCATCACGTGCCGGTACAGCACGGCCACCCGGCGCTCCAGATCCGCCCGGCCGGACATCTTCTGGGACTGGATCTGCACGCCCGTCCAGGCACCCGTCACCAGCCACGCCGTCTCGGCCGGCAGCACGTGCGGCAGCAGCTCGCCCCGCTCGCCGGCCGCCGTCAGCACCGCCTCCAGCCGGGCGATCCAGCCGGGGATCGCGCCGCCGCCGAGGTCGCCGAACACGTCCTGGCCGAGCGAGAGCCGCGCGCCCGCGCTCAGCAGCGGGTCACGCGGCATGAGATGCGCGACGACCATCCCCAGGTCGACGAACTCCTGGAGCTTGCAATGCCGTTCGGGGATCTCGTCCCGACCGAACTGCTCCTCCACGACGCCCTGCGCGAGCTCCCGCTTCGACGCGAAGTGGAAGTACACCGCGCCCCGGGTCACACCCGCGCGGGCGACCACCTCGCCGATCGTCGCCCCCTCGTACCCGTGCTCGTCGAAGACCGAGGCCGCCGCCTCCAGGATCAGCCGACGCGTCCGGATCGCCCGCTCCTGCCGCACCACCGCAACCACCCCGCCTGAACCGCTCGACAAACAAAACCAAACACCCTGTATCTTACCCGCCGGTCAACCGGCGGTCCCTCCTCCCCAGGTCGCATACACCCGCCTTCGAGCGAAGGAAAACCGCGTGGACGGCACAGGGCGGGAAAGCGACCGCCACCCCTCCCCCAGCCGACAGAGCCGGAATCCGACTCCCCACTTCTGGCCGCATCCCACCGAAAACGGCCCGCTGTGATAATGCACCTGTCATCCCACTTTTGGGGATTCCTTTGCAGGCCAGGCGGCATCCACCCCAGGCTCGGTCCACCCGGACGGCCATCACACGGCACCTGGAGCGACCACCCGACCACGCTCGGCCGCCAACGAACCTTCGTTCGGGCTCCTTGAAAACCAAACCGGAAGGTACGTATCTTACGAGCCCTGAGCAGCCCACCCCGCCCGCCACGGCCTTCCGGAGCGCTCCCATGACCCTGCTTGCCTACCGCGCCCCCGCCATCTCCCGCGCCGCCGGCGCGGACCACGGCACCACCCCCGGCCGCACCGCCGGGCCGTCCGTGCCGACCGGACCGGCACCGCGCCTGACCAGCACCGTTGCCAAGGAGTACGTCCACCGGGCCTGCCACGCCGAGGTCTTCCTCACCGGCAGCGAGCAGCTGAACGAGACGACCTTCGCCGTCACCGCGCAGTGGCCGCGCGCCCATACCTTCTTCACCACCCCCGACGGAACCCGGCACGACCCGATCCAGACCGCTGAAACGATCCGCCAAGCCGGGCTCTACCTCGCGCACACCCGGTTCGGCGTCCCGCTCGACCACAAGTTCATGATGTGGAACCTCGACTACACCACCCGCCCCCGCCAACTGCTCATCGGCGCGGCGCCCACCGACCTCAGCATCGAGGCCAGACTCGTCCCGCAGCCGCGCCGGAGCGGCACCACCATCGACTTCACCCTCAGCGCCGTCATCCGACGCGGCGCCCACCTCGCCGCCACCGGACACACCCGGTTCACCACCGTGCCGGACTCCACCTACCGGCGGCTACGCGGGGCCCGCCGCGAGGCCGACCCGGCGCCCGCCGTCTCCGGCGAGCCGCTGGCCCCGGGCCGAGTGGGCCGGATCCGCCCCTGCGACGTCGTCCTGACCCCGGCCGACGCACCCGGGACCTGGCACCTCACCCCCGATCCCTGGCACCCGATCCTCTTCGACCACGCCAACGACCACGTCCCCGGCATGGTCCTGCTGGAGGCCGCCCGCCAGGCCACCAACGCGCTCGTCTCACCGGCCACCGTCATCCCCGCCTCCGCCGCGACCACCTACCACCGGTACGCCGAGCACGACGCCGCCACCACGATCACCGCCCGGCACACCCCCGGTGACGACCCGGACGCCCTCACCACCACCGTCACCGGCCACCAGAACGGCGAGCCGATCTTCACCACCGTCCTGACCGGCCACGCCGACCAGCGGTGACCGGCACTGCCGGGCGCTGACGGGCGCTGACCGGCACTCACGGGCCCCCGTCGACCCGCGCCGGCCCCGACCAGTCCCGACCAGCACGGACCGGCCCTGACCAGCACGGACCGCCTGCCGCCCACCGTCTCACCCGGCCCGCCCGACCTCCACGGTCGGGCGGGCCGTCGGCACGTCGGAGACGAACCCCTCCCATGGACTGGCACCGGACGAACACCTGCGCGAGGATGTCAGCCCTTGGATTCGCAGTGACCGGGAGTACACCGTGCGTGAAGTCGCTTCGCACCAGAACGAGTTGATCAGACTGACGGACCGCCCCGGCACCGACGACGCCATCGGGCACGAGGGGCGCACCGGTGGCCGGAGCGTACGGGTGCGGGTGCTGGGGCGACACGCACCGGGCTCCCTGCTCGGCCACGACTGGCTGGACTGCGAGATCACCGTCACCGCCGACTCGGCCCGCGGGCAGTTCGTCACGCTGGTGACGGAGCGTCAGCTCCAGCAGTGGGAAACCGCCCTGGAACGGTTGGCGCGGCGCGAGGCAGTGCGCTGGCTGGACGAGGAGCACGGCCCGGAGCTGCGGATCGAGCCGGGGCGGCCCGGCGGCCTCTGGGTGACCGTCTCCGACGCCGAGGACTCCGGAGTCACCCTCCGGGTCGTCCTGTCCCCCGCCCCCGGCTGGCTGGACGAGCAGCGCGCCCTGCTCAAACTCGTCCGGGACGCCTACCCGTTCGAGGTGGTCGAGATCACCCCCGGCATCCACGCCTGGCGTGGGCAGCAGAGGAACGGCAACTGACGGATTGTCCGGATCCTTTTGATGACAGGGCCGACGCCCGGCGCAGCGAGCGGCCGGGCAGGGCAGGGCAGGGCGGGGCAGGGCGAGTGGCAGCATGACCGGTCCGGTGCCGGTGCCGGTGGCGGTGGCCCGGCCGCCACCGATAATGGCGACATGATCGAGAAGCAGCTCCGCGTCGTCCTCGCCGAGGACTCGGTGATCCTCCGGGACGGCATGGTCGAACTCCTCACCGCGCGCGGGTGCGCCGTGGTCGCCACCGCCGGAACGGCCCCCGAACTCGTCGCCGCCGTGGCCGAGCACCGGCCCGATGTGGCCGTGGTCGACATCCGGATGCCGCCCAGCCACACCGACGAGGGCATCCGCGCCGCCGTCGAGCTCCGCTCCACCTCGCCCGGGGTCGGCATCCTGGTCTTCTCCCAGCACGTCGAGACCGCCTGGGCGGCCCGGCTGCTCGCAGGTGGCGCCGCCGGCGTCGGCTATCTGCTCAAGGAACGCGTGGCCCGCACCTCGGAGTTCGTGGACGCGCTGCAGCGGGTCGCGGCCGGCGGCACGGCGCTCGACCCGGAGATCGTCAACGGCCTGATGCACGGCGGGCGGCGCAGCCGCGTCGACGCGCTCACCCCGCGCGAACGGGAGGTGCTGGAGCTGATGGCGCAGGGTCACTCCAACCGCTCGATCGCCGGGCTGCTCGTGGTCTCGGAGCGGGCGGTGGAGAAGCACGTCGCCGCCGTCTTCGCCAAGTTCGACCTGCCGGCGACCGAAGCCGACAACCGGCGGGTGAAAGCCGTCCTCACCTACCTCGCCGAGAACGGCGGCTGAGCCGGGAGCAGCGGTACCGTGGACGGCCCCCGCCGCGGGCACCCGTCACAGGCTGCTCGGCAGTTCGGCGGTGACAGTCGTCGGCCCGCCCGGCGGGCTGTCCACCCGCAACACCCCGTCCACCGCCGCGAGCCGCTCGGCCAGGCCCGAACCGGAGCCCGAACCGGAGCCTCTGCCGGAGCCCCCGCCCGGAGCGGCGCCCCCGCGGCCGTCGTCGCGCACCGTCAGCCGCACCCGCCCGTCGGCTGCGCTGGCCGTGAGCTCCGCCGCCGCCGCGCCGCTGTGCTTGGCGACGTTGGTCAGCAACTCTGCCGCGCAGAAGTAGACGGCCTGCTCGATCGCCGCGTCCGGCCGCTCCCTCAGATCCAGCCGGACCGTGACCGGCACCGGCGCGGTGGCGGTGAGCCCGGGCAGCGCCTGGGCGAGGCCGCCGTCCAGCGCCACCGGGTGGATGCCCCGGGTGAGCCGGCGCAGTTCCGCGATGGTGTCGTCGGTCTGCCGGCGAGCCCGGTCGACCAGGGTGCGCAGGCGCTCGGCCTCCGGAGTGCCGGGCGGGCCGGTCGGCCCGGTCGGCTCGGGCTGGGCGACGCCAACGACCTCGCCGGTGACCTCGCTGAGGGCGTCGTCGGCCAGCGAGAGCGTGATGGCGAGCGCGACCAGTTGCGCCTGCGTCCCGTCGTGCAGATCGCGTTCGAGACGGCGCAACCGGTCGGTGTTCTCGGCGAGCAGAGTGGCCCGGGCGGTCTCCAACTCACGCACCCGCTCCTGCGACCGCACCGGGCCGAGCAGCAACCGGGCGAGGCCCCGATTGGCCGCGCTCACCGCCCGCAGCGCCGCCGGCACCACGGCCAGTACGGCGAGCCCGACCGGGGCCCCGGCCACGTCCGGCCAGCCGACCGGCCTCGGCCCGGACTCCAGCAGGCGCACCCACAGCGGGAAGCCGACCAACCAGACGCAGCTGAGCGGCAATCCGACCGCGACCAGGAAGCCGAGCACCCCCAATGGCAGCCGCAGCAGCAGGTAGAGCAGTGCCCGCCAGGCCACCGGGTCGGTCAGCACCGCCCGGCCCCGGGCGATCGCCCCGGACGGCCGGGGCAGCGCCCCCGGGGCCGGCACCGGCTCGCCGAGCAGCCGCCCGACCAGTCGCCGGTGCAGCCCGCCCAACCCGCGCGCCCCGGCCAGGGCGGCCACCACGAACGGCAGCCCGAGCACGGTGAGCGAGAGCAACGCCCCGGCATAGAGCACGGCCACGGCGTAGACCCCGCCGAGCACGCCGATCGGCAGCCCGAGCAGCGCGAAGGCCAATTCGCCACCGCGCACCGACAGATACCGCCGACGCTCAGCCACCGTCCACCTCACCACTCCCACTCACCGCGCTCACCGCGCTCACCGCGCTCACCGCCTCGACAACACACCCAGGCGGCTTCGACCCGACCCCGCCGCACCTGGCGAAGGGCCCGGTCACCCCCGCTCACCCCCGCTCACCGCCGACCGCCTCGACCGCGCGCCCCCGGATCGCCCGCAGGCCGGTGCCCAGGATCCCCGGTACCGTCAGCGCCGCCGCGCCCGCCACCACCCAGCCGCACGCAGCGCCGGGTACCACCGGCAGCACCGACCCCGTCACCGCCCGGGCGAACGCCCCCGTGGCGACGGCCGCCACCGCCGCACCCAGCAGCACGCCGACCGCCGTGGTGAGGGCCGCCTCGACGGACAGCATCCGCAGCAGTTGCCGCCTCGTCGCGCCGACCAGGCGCAGTAGCGCGAACTCGCGCCACCGGTCGGCCGTCAGGGCGACCAGCGTGTTGACGGTGGAGACGGCTGCGAAGCAGACCAGCATCCCCAGTTCCGCCTCGCGCAGCCAGACGTCCGTCGCCTTGGTGACGCTGGTCGTGGCGCCGGTCGTACGGACCACGTGCTCGGCGGTGCTCGTCATGATCAACATGGTGCCCGACAGCCCGACCAGGAGCGCGACCGGCACCACGGCCGAGGAGAGCCGGGCCGCGTAGCCGCGCAGGTTGGCGTCGGCGAGCCAGCCCGCCCCGGGGGCCAGCACCCGTACCGGCGCGCCGAGCACGGCGGCCACGGCCCGTGCGGCGAGTGGCCCGAGCAGCGCGAGGGCGATCAGCAGCACCAGCGAGCCGAGCATCGTCGCCTGCCCCGCCTTGTCCAGTTCGCCGGCCCCTCTGGTGGCGGCGAGCCGCAGCAGCAGCACCCCGCCCGCCAGGACGGCCAGCCCGGCCAGCACCCGCAGCACGCCCGCCCGCCGCTGGCCCGAGGTGTCGGCGGTCAGCGCGGCGGCCGGGGTGAGCCGGGTGATCCGTCGGGCGGCGAGGGCGGTGGCGGCCAGGCCGACCAGCAGCGCCACCGCCAGTGCGACCAGCATCGGCACCGGCGTTCCGGGGATCCGCAGGCCGGGTGCGGCCAGCCCGCGCCGTTGGAGCGCGGCGAGGAAGCCCCGGGCGGCGAGGGTGCCCGCCGCGCCGCCGGGCACGGCTATCAGCAGGATGGTCGCCGCGACCTGGGCCCGCACCAGCCGACGCACCTGACGGGGTGTCGCGGCGACCGTCCGCAGCAGGGCGAGGTCGCGGTGCTGCTGGCGGAGGGTGAAGCCGAGCGCATTGACCACGACGAACAGCGCGACCAGGACGGCGATCTCACCGAACGCCCCCGCGATCAGCAGCAGGCCCGGCCCGGCCACCGCCCGGCGGGCCACCGCGACGGGGGCCGTGGCCTGGGCGGCGACCAGCGAGCCGAACAGCGTCACCGTCGCCACCGCCAGGAACAGCGCCACCGCCAGCCCGACGAAGGAGGCCGGTCGGCGCCGGAGCTGGCCGGCCGCCAGGGAGAGGACGGGGCTCATCGTGCTCCCCTGCCCAGCCGGCTCAGCCGCTCGCCGACCTGTGCGGCGGTCGGCCGGTCGAGCTCGTCCACCAGCAGCCCGTCGGCCAGCAGCAGCACGCGGTCCGCGTAGCCGGCGGCCACCGGATCGTGGGTGACCATCACACACGTCCGCCCGTCCAGGTCCACACCGGAACGCAGCAGGTCGAGGACGTCGTGCCCGGTCGCCCGGTCGAGCGCGCCGGTCGGCTCGTCCGCGAACAGCACGGCCGGCCGCGCGACCAGCGCCCGGGCGATCGCCACCCGCTGCTGCTGGCCGCCGGACAGCTGCCCGGGCCGGTGCCGCTCCCGCCCGGACAGGCCGACCCTGGCGAGCGCCTCCCGCACCTGCGCCCGGTCCGGCCGCGCCCCCGCGAGCCGCCCGGGAAGTTCGACGTTCTGCGCGACGGTCATCGCGGGCATCAGGTTGAACGCCTGGAACACGAACCCCACCCTGGTGCGGCGCAGCTGCGCGAGCCGCCGCTCGGGCAGCCGGGACACCTCCGTCCCACCCCAGCGGACGATGCCCCGGGTGGGGCGGTCCATCCCCGCGAGGCAGTGCAGCAGCGTCGTCTTGCCGGAACCCGAGGGCCCCATCACCGCCGTGAACGTCCCCGGCGCGAAGGCCACGGACACCCCCCGCAGCGCCCGGACGGCGGCCGCGCCCCGCCCGTACTCCCGGTGCAGCCCGTCCCCGGTCAGGGCCGCGCCCGCCACCTCACCGCTCGCCGCCACGGCGGCTGTCGTCATCCCGTTCATGCCCTCCATCCTGGACATGAACGGCCGCACAATCGATTGGGCTGGCCCCCCAATTCGGGGTTCGGAAAACCGAACCCCGCAGGTGGTCCTACCTCCGGACCCAGGACGCGTACGTCGGGTCGAGGCCGTCCCGGTCCCCTCCCACCTCAGTGCCATCGAGGTCGAGGTCGAGGTCGCGGTCGCGGTCGACCGACCCGAGCCACCGTCACGGCGCCCGCCGGTGCGGTACTAGGCTGGCTCCCGTTTGACCGGGGGACGGGGGACGGATGTCTGAGGACGGGGGTCACGTGACCTTGCTGGAGAACGATCCGCGCGAGATCGGCGGGTACCGGCTGGAGGGCCGGATCGGCGCGGGCGGCATGGGCGTCGTGTACCGCGCGCGGTCGCTGTCCGGGCGGCAGGTGGCGCTCAAGGTGATCCGCCCCGAGCTCGCCGGGGACGAAGAGTTCCGGGCCCGGTTCCGGCACGAGGTCGAGGCCGCCCGCCGGGTGAGCGGGGCGTTCACCGCGCCCGTCGTCGACGCGGACCCCGACGCCCCGTCGCCCTGGCTGGCCACCCTGTACGTCCCGGGCCCTTCGCTGGCCGAACGGATCGCCCGGCAGGGCCCGTTGAGCCCGCCGGAGGTACGGCGGCTGGCGACGGGCCTCGCGGAGGCGCTGCGGGACATCCATCGCGCCGGGCTGGTGCACCGGGACCTCAAGCCCGGCAACGTCCTGCTCGCCGAGGACGGCCCCCGCGTGATCGACTTCGGCATCGCCCGCGCCCTGGACGGCACCCAGCTCACCAGCACCGGAGTCGCCGTCGGCACACCGCCGTTCATGGCTCCGGAGCAGTTCCGGCACGGCGACACCAGCCCGGCCACCGACGTGTTCGCGCTCGGTTCGGTACTGGCCTTCGCGGGCACCGGGCGCGGTCCGTTCGGCACGGACTCCTCGCACGCGGTGGGCTTCCGGGTCGTCTACGAGGAGCCGGACCTCGCCGGGCTGGCGGCGGAGCTGCTCCCGATGGTCGCGGCCTGCCTCGCCAAGGAGCCGACCCGACGGCCCACCCTGGAGACGTTGCTGACGTGGTCCGTCGCGGGCGTGGAGCCTCCCCCGGCCGCGCCCGACACCCGGCCCGCGACCGTGTGGGAGCGGCCCGCCGTGCCGCCCGTTCCGACCGAGCCGGACGTCCGCTCGGCACCCCTCGCGCCCGCCTTCCCCCCGCCCGCCGGGCCCCCCGTCATACCGGCACCGACCGGCCCCGCCGTCCCCCGGCCCCGCCGCCGGACGGCCGCGCTCGTCGTCGCGGTCGCCGTCGTGTTGGCCGCGGCCGGCGGCACGGCCGTCCTGCTACGGCAGAAGGAGAAGGACAACGGCGGTGCCGGTGCCCTGCCCCCGGCCGCCTCGGCGCCGTCCACTCCCGGCCAATCAGGCCACTCAGGCCAGTCAGGCCCGCCCGACTGCCCCTCGGCCCGCGCTGTCGTGGGCGGAGACGGCCCGTTGGAGACCGTCATGAGCCGTTGGACGGCCGACTACCACCAGGCGTGCCCCACCGCGAACGTGACCGCCACCGACGTGAGCGGCACCGCCGGCCAGCAGTTCGTCGCCGGCCAGGTCGACGCCGTCACCCTCGACGACGCACCCCTCGGCGACGAGGCCGCCGGCCTCGGCAAGCGGTGCACGGCCGCCCGGCCCGCCCAACTCCCGCTCGCCGCCCTGCCGATCGCCGTCGTCTACAACGTCCCCGGGCTCGACTCGCTGGCGCTGGACGCCCCGACGGTGGCCCGGATCTTCAACAGCCAGATCACCAGCTGGCGGGACCCTGCGATCGCCACGCTCAACCCCGGCCGGGTGCTGCCCGACACGACCATCACCGCGGTCCACCCGTCGGGCGTGTCGCCGATCACGCTCGGCTTCACCCGCTACCTCGCCAAGGCCGCGCCCGCCGCCTGGCCGTACCCGACGGTCGCCCACTCCTGGCCCGCTCAGGCGATGGGCGGCCTGACGGTCGGTGACCTCGGCGCCGTCCACTCGACGGTGGCCGGCAAGTCCGGCGCGATCGCCTTCCTCCCGCTCAAGGACGCCGACGGGTTGCGGACCGCCAAACTGTCCGCCGGCTCCGGCCCGGTGGCCGCCACCACCGAGGCCGCCACCGCTGCCCTGGTCGGCGCCAAGGTCACCGGCACGGGCGCCGACCTGACAGTCGACGTCGACTACGCGAACCCCGGCTCCGGCGCGTACCCGCTCGTCCAGGTCGGCTACGCGGTGTTCTGCGGCACCGACGCACCGGACAACCGCGACAACCACCCGACCCGGGCACTGGCAGGCCTGCTCTCCCACGCGGTGAGCGCCGCCGGCCAGCCGGCCGCGACGCAGTCGGGCTACGCCGCGCTGCCGCCCGCCCTCGCCCGTCAGGTCACCGACGCGCTGAACGGCCTGACGGCCGGCTGACCCGGCAACGGCGGGCGGTGGGCCCGCCGGCCTCCCGCCCGGCGAGTCGGTGCCGCCGCTCACCGGCCGCGACGCCCGACGGCAGGACGCGGCTCGGGCCACCGCCGCGGTACGCCCGCGAGCCGAGCCTCACCCGCCCCGGGCCCCGCGCCGCCCATCCGACGAGGGATCATGAACGGGTGACCATCGACCTGCTGCCCGGCCACGGCGTCCGCCTGCCCGCGCCGCTGCCCGAACTGCGCTTCGGCCTCACCGAGGCGACGGTCCGCCGCCTGCTGGCCCCGCACCGCGAGGCGCTCCCGGGCGGTGTGCACCCCACCTTCGTCTGCGGCTCCAACTGGGCGCTGCACTTCACCCTGCCCGGGGTCGGCGTCACCCTCTGCTCGGGCCCGGGCGAGCACCTCCGGGCCGTCTTCCTGTCGCGCTGCCCGGTGGAGCCGGTGGAGGGTGCGGCCGCCTGCCCGGTCGGCCTCCACGGCATCGACGTCTTCGGCTGGCCGGCCCACGAGGTGGTCGAGGCGCTGCGCGCCGAAGGCCTGCCCGTCCCCGACCCCGTCCACGGCAACGTCCGGTACGACACGCTGCGCCTCAGCCGAAACACCCCCGTGCGCTGGACCCCGGCCGGCGGGCGGAAGCCGCGCCACGAACCGCCGTTCACCTTCGGCCTCGTCTCCCTCTCCTCCTCGGCCCCCGCCGCCCCGGACGAGGCGGCGCCATGACCGGGCCGCCGGGCCGTGGCACCCACCGGCCGGTTCCTCGGGGCCGGTTCGTCGGGCCGTTCCTCGGAAGCCCACCACCCCTCACCCCCTCACCCCCTCACCCCCTCACCAGGAGTCGACATGACCACCACCCCCGCGACCACTCCCTCGACCATCGCCGTCCTCGGACCTGGCGGCGTCGGCGGCCTGATCGGCGGCCTGCTCGCGCGCGCCGGGCACCGGGTGATCTGCCTGGCCGGCGAGGAGACCGCCGCCGTCCTCAACCGGGACGGACTGCACGTCCGCAGTGGGCAGTTCGGCGATTTCACCGCCCGGGTCGAAGCCTCCACCGAACTGCGCGAGCCGGTCGACGCCGCGTTCGTGACCGTCAAGGCGACGGCGCTGGCCGACGCGCTCGACCGGATGCCGCCGCAGGCCCTCGGCTCCGCCGTCGTGGTACCGCTGCTCAACGGAATCGACCACGTCGCGGCGCTGCGCGAGCGCTACCCGGCCGGGCAGGTCGCGGCCGGCACGATCCGGGTCGAGGCCACTCGCACCGCGCCCGGGCGGATCGAGCACACCAGCCCCTTCGCGGTGCTCGAACTGGCCGGTCCGGTAGCTGACTTGGCCGATCGGCTGCGGCGCGCCGGCCTCGATGTCACGCTGCGCGAGGACGAGACCGCGATGCTCTGGAGCAAGCTCTCCTTCCTCGCCCCGTTCGCGCTGCTCACCACCCGCCACCGCAGCGAGGTCGGCGTCGTGCGCACCGAGCACCGGTCCGAACTGCTCACCGTCCTCGACGAGATCGCGGCCGTCTCCGGCGCGGCGGGCGCCCCGGCGGACGCACAGACACTGCTCACCGCCTTCGACCGGGTGCCCGGGTCGATGAAGTCCTCGATGCAGCGCGACGTGGAGGCCGGCCGTCCGACCGAGCTGGACGCCATCGGCGGCGCCGTCCTGCGGGCCGCCGCCGCGCACGGGGTCGACACCCCGGCCCTCGCCGGACTGGTGCGCGACCTGTCCGAACCGGCCAACCGGTAGCACCCGCAGCCGACTTCACGTCATGAGGCAGGGCCTCTGACGTGAAGTCGGTGACATCGGCGAATTCGGCGAATTCGAGCCCGGAATCTGATGTTCCATCAACTCCCGTTCCCGGCCGACAGTAAAGGTTCACCCATGATTCACCCGATCGGGCGGAACCACGAGTGGGCGATCAGGCGTTGTTGCCGGCGGGAGGGATACAGACATGACAAGGAAACCGTACCGACTGGCCGCCGCCGCACTCGCGCTGCTCGCCACCGCTCCACTACTCAGCGCGTGCAAGGACGTCGACCAGGCACTCGACTGCGGCAAACAGGCCGTCAGCATCACCGGCGACATCCAGGACCTCGCCTCATCGGCCATCAACGTCGGCCAACTCACCGACCAGGAGCGCCGCAAGCACACCGCCGACGCCCTGAAGAAGGTCGGCGACGACATCAAGAAGCTCCGCGACCACAACAGCGGGGACAAGCTCGACAAGGCCACCGACAAGCTGAACAAGGCCGTCTCCAGCGCCCAGGACAACGTCTCCAAGGGCAAGATGCCCGACATCGGGGCGATCACCGACGCCGCCGGCGACGTGACCAGCGCCTGCGCCGGGTCCTGAGCCACCTACCGCACCGCCCGCTCCCGGCCCCGCACCCGCGGGGCCGGGAGCAACCCGGGCCCGCCCCGGCCTGTCGCCGCCGACCGGGCCCCGCCAGGCGGTAGGAATGGCACCGGGACCGAACCGCACCACGGAGGCACCGGTGAACCACCCGATCCTCGACCAGATCCGCGACCTGCGCGCCGAGTTGGCGCCCGGCGACGCCGCCCCGGCACTCGTCACGGCGCTCGCCGACGGCACAGCGCCCCGCTCGACCCTGGCCGAACTCGCCGCCCAGCAGCACCGGATCATCGCCTCCGACCGGCGCAGCCTGCTGCTGCTCGCCACCCGCAGCGCCGACCGTCCGGTGAGCGCCTGGTTCGCCACCCTCGCCGAGGGCGAAAGCGCCGCGCTGCGCACCCTGCCCGGCCTCGCCGCCGCCTGCGGCCTCGGCCCGGACGAACTCGCCGCCCGGCCACCGCTGCCCGGCTGCCAGGCCTACCCGGCCTACCTCGCCTGGCTCGCGCTGAACGGCGGGCCCACCGCCGCAGCCGTCGCCCTGGTCACCAACTTCGCTGCCTGGGGCGGCTACTGCTCCACCATCGCGCAGGCCCTGCGCGACCGCTACGGCTTCCCCGACCAGGCCTGCGCGTTCTTCGACTTCTTCGCCCAGCCCGCCACCACACTCGAACAGCAGGCCGCCGACGCCCTCGGGCCGGACCCGCTGGACGAGCCGACCCTGGCCGCAGCCCGCGAGTACGGCCGACTGCTCCAGGCGTACGAGCACCTGTTCTGGGACACCCTCGGACAGCTCGACCAGGATCCCCCGGGCCGCGGGAACGGGCCGACCGGGCACGGGAACTGACGGCTCGCCCCCCGAACCCGGTCGGCCTCGCTCAGGCCTGCCAGTGCGGCTTGCCGCTGACCATCCGGCAGTAGATCATCCCCCCGTTGGCGTCATGGGTGCTCTTGCCGAGATCGGCGTTGCGGCAGAACTGCCCGGCCGCATAGCAGTTCCCCGCGTTCGAGCGGAGCTCGCACTCCGCGCCGCCGGCCGCCGCGGTGTGCTGCGGCTCCGGGGCGGTCGGCGGCTGGGCCGTGGTGGTCTTCGGCTGCGGCGCCTTCGGGGTGGGCGACGGCGCGTGGGTGCTGGGGGCCGCCGGTGCGGGGGCGGCCGCTGTGCTCGGCGCGGGGTCGGACGCGGGCGGCGGCGTGCTGGCCGGGGGCGCGGCAGGCGGTGCGGCCGGCGGGGTCGACTGGGTGGTGGCGGCCGCCGGGGCGGTCACCGGGGGCGAGGCCTTGGCTCCGCCGTCGGCGGCCGACGGGTCGCAACCGGTCAGCGCCAGACCGATGGTGAGGACGAGTCCGGCGAAGCCGGCCAGGCCGGCGCGCCGACGCCCGCGTATGCGTGAAGGCATGGGTGGAGAACGCTCCGTTCCGTTTGGATGAGGTGTGCGATTCAAGCAGAGCCCGCACACGATCTGTGCACGGATCTCCCACTCGTTGGCAGATCGAGATCTGCCGGCCACCGAGCGTCGCCGCCCTCCGGTCCGCCGTCACGCTGCGCCGAACCGCCGAACGCTCGCCGGGCCACGGGCCACTGTTAGGGCAGCCCCGCCGTCCGGCGCTCGAACACCTCCGGGCGCGCGGTCTCCAGGGCGGTGGCGACCGCGCCGAGGAGGACCGCCTCCTCCCCCAGCAGGCTCGGCGCAAGCGTCGGACGCATCGGGGCGATCCGGTGCAGGGCCTGCTCCAGCGGCTCCAGGAGCAGGTCCGCGCTGTTGCCGATTCCGCCGCCGAGGACCACCAGGTCCGGATCCAGTACGGCGGACAACACGGCGACGGCGTAGGCGAGTTGGCCGGCTTCACGGTCGACGGCCCGGACCGCCGCCGGGTCGCCGGCCCGGGCCCGTTCGAATACCTGCTTGGCCGTGGGCGCGCCGCCCAGCCCGAGGTCCTGGGCGGTGCGCACCACGGCGTCCGCGGCGGCCTCCTGCTCGATGGTCGCCGGAGGCTCACCGGCGCGGGCGGGCAGCGGCACCAGGCCGATCTCGCCCAGCGCGCCGTGCGCGCCGAGCAGCAGTTCGCCGTCCTTGACCACGCCGACGCCCAGGCCGGTGCCGACCAGCAGGTAGGCGAACATCCGACTGCCCCGGCCGGCACCGAGGGTGTACTCGCCGAGCGCGGCCAGGTTGGCGTCGTTGGCCACGGTGACGGCCACCCCCAGGCCCTCCCCGATCCGGTCGAACAGGCCGGGCCGGCCCCAGCCGGGCAGGCTGGTGGCGTAGCGCACGCCGCGCCGCTGCTCGTCCCACACGCCCGGGGTGCCGATCACCGCGTGCACGATGTCGTCGGCGGCCAGGCCCGCCTCGGCGATGGCCTCGTGGGCGGCGGCGACCACGGCGTCGGCGACGGCGTTCGCCGAGCGGCCCCGGTTGGCCACGTCGCGGCGGGCGACGACCGTCCCGGCGAGGTCCGCGACGGCGACCCGCAGCCTGGCCCGCCCGATGTCCACGCCGAGCACGTGCCCGGCGGCCGGGTCGACCTCGTACAGCACCGCGGTGCGGCCGCGCTCGGGGGCCAGCCGGCCGGCCTCGCGGACCAGCCCGGCCTGCTCCAGGGCGGCCAGGGCGGCGGAGACGGTGGGCTTGGACAGGCCGGTGTCCCGGGCGAGTTGGGCGCGCGAGGAGCCGCCGCCGGTGCGCAGCAGTTCGAGCAGCAGCCATTCGTTGTTGCTGCGCAGCCGCTGCCGGTTCCACGGCACTGCCGGGGCCCCGGCCGCCGGGCGGTGGGTCGGCAGGTGGCTGCTCATCGGTTCCTCCGGTCTGGGCGGGACGGCTGGCGGGCGGGCTGCGCCGGGCGGTGCCGGCACGGCCCGCGGCGTCCGGTGTCGGGCGCCGCCGCCCAAGTATGACCGGCGATCATTCCGTTCCCACCCCGGCCGCCGGCCCTGTACCGTCCCGAGCAGCCCCGTACCGCCCTGAGCAGCCCCGAGCCGCCCCGAGCGGGACCATCGGGCCCGTCAAGCCCGTCAAGCCCGTCGGACCTGTCAGCCGCGTCAGACCCCGGGTCGGATCCCTCAGGCCACCCAGCCGCCCGTCATCCGCCGCACCACCGAGCCGTCCAGGTCGGCCAGCTTGGTGCCGGCGAAGGCCCGGGCCGCCTCGGAGGTCTGCACCCGCAGCGGCGGCCGCTCGGCGGTGAGGGCCGCGACGATCGGGGCGGCCGCCTGCTCCGGGGTCTGGGCCTGGGCGAAGGCCTTCAGCGTGCGGTCGACGTAGGCCCGCAGGGCGGGGGCGTACGGGCCGGCCGCGGCGGTCAGCGCGGGCAGGTCGATGGCCTGGTTGCCGATGAACTCGCTGGCGACGGCGCCCGGTTCGACGACGGTGACGTGCACGCCGACGGTGGCGGCGACCGGCGCCAGCGACTCCATGAAGCCCTCGACGGCGAACTTGGCGGCGCAGTACGCCTCGTTGAAGGGCTGTCCGACCACGCCGCCGACGCTGGTCACGGTGACCACCCGGCCGCCGGAGGCCCGCAGGTGCGGCAGTGCGGCCCGGGTGACCTCGACCACGCCGAAGAAGTTCACCTCCATGGCGGCCCGCACCGGCGCCGTCCCGTCCTGCTCGATCGTGCCGACGTGGCCGGCGCCCGCGTTGTTGACCACCGCGTCGAGCCGGCCGTGCCGGGCGAGGACGGTCTCCAGGCAGGAGGTGACGGAGGCCGGGTCGGTGACGTCCAGCTGCTCGACCTCGATCCGCCCGTCGACGCCCGCCTCGGCGGCGGCGCGCCGCAGGGCTTCGGCCCGTCCGGTGTCGCGCATGGTGGCGACGACGCCGTACCCGGCGCGGGCGGCGGCCACGGCGGTGGCGAGGCCGATCCCGGAGGAGGTGCCGGTGATGAGGACGATCGGGGCGGCGTCGGTGTCCATGGAGGTCTCTCCTCGGGTCTCCCCGGACTTCTCCGGGGCAGAGTGTGTGCGTGTGCACGCACTCTATATTTAGGTGCACGCGCACGCAAACGCGATCGGCAGCCCGTCGGCGCCGGGCGGGCTGCCGTCACACCTTCGCCAGGGCGCCCTCCATGTCCGCCCACAGGTCCTCGGGGTGCTCGATGCCCACCGACACCCGCACCGTCCCCGGGCCGATCCCGGCGGCGGCCAACTCGGCGTCGTCGAGCTGGCGGTGGGAGGTGCTGGCCGGGTGGAGCACGAGGGTGTGCACGCCGCCGAGGGAGGGGGCGAGGGCGGCCAGGCGGACGGACTCGGTGAAGGTGCGGGCCGCCTCGCGGCCGCCGACGAGGTCGAAGGCCAGGACGCCGCCGTGGCCGTCGGGCAGGAGCCGGCGGGCGAGGTCGCGGTCGGGGTGCCCGGGCAGGCCCGGGTAGTGGACGGCGCCGACCGCGGGGTGGGCGGCGAGGCGGCCGGCCAGGTCGAGCGCGGTCTCGCAGTGCCGGCGGACCCGCAGGGCGAGGGTCTGGAGGCCGCGCAGGGTCAGCCAGGCGGCGAACGGGTCGGCGGCGGCGCCGAGTTCGATGGCGTAGTGCCAGACCTTGCGGTACAGTTCGGCGTCCGCGAGAACGGCGACGCCGGCCAGGACGTCCGAGTGGCCGCCGAGGTACTTGGTGGCCGAGTGGATGACGACGTCCGCGCCGTACTCGATCGGCCGGCAGAGCAGCGGCGTCGCGAAGGTGTTGTCCACCACGCTGACCACCCCGGCCCGCTTGGCGACGCCGATCAGCCCGGGCAGGTCGGTGACCCTGGTGGTGGGGTTGGAGATGGTCTCCAGGTGCAGCAGCCGGGTGGTGGGCCGCAGCGCCGCCTCGACCTCGGCCGGGTCGTCGCCCCCGACGTGGGTGACCTCCACCCCCCAGCGCTCGGCGAGGTCGGCGAGCACGGCGAAGGTGCCGCCGTAGAGGCTTCGCTGGGCGATCACGTGGTCGCCGGAGCGCAGCAGGGCGAGCAGGACGGTGTTGATCGCGCCCATGCCGGAGGCGGTGGCGATCGCGCCGGCGCCGCCTTCGAGGTCGGCCACCGCCGTCTCCAGCGAGCGGACGGTCGGGTTGCCGTAGCGGTTGTAGAAGAAGGCCCCGCCCGGGCCGCTGAAGGCCTGGGTGAGCGCGTCGCTGGTGTCGAAGGCGAAGAGGTGGCTCTGGTGCAGCGGCACGCCCATCGGACGGCTGCCGGCGGTGTCCGCGAGGGGCGGGTGGACGATCCGGCTCTCGGGGCGCAGCGCGCCGGGGGCCCGGTGTCCGTCGGGGGTCCGGTGTCCGTCGGGGATCTGCTGTCCGCCGGGGGCCTGGTGGCCGTCGGGGGTCTGGTGGCCGAGGTAGTCGCTCATGCCGCCCATCGTCGGTCCGGTCGCATGCCGCGCCCAGGGCCAATCGCGCCCGGGTGGCCCGCCCCGGTGCCGCAGCGGCGCCGGGGCGGGCCACCGCGGCTCACTTGCGGCGGCCGAAGATCCGCTTCGCGGCGTAGACGATGCCGACGATCAGCAGCACGAAGAACAGGATGATCAGGATGACCACGACGATCAGGAACTTGCCGAGCTTGGCGAAGAAGCCCGACTTCTTCTTCTCGTCCTTGGCCGCGAGGTGGGCGGCCGGCGCGGTCTGACCGCTCCGGGTGCTGACGGAGACGGCCGGGCCCGCCGCCGGGGCGGCCGGGCCGGAGCCGGTGACGGAAACGGTGGTGGCGGCGGCCGCGACGGGCCGGGGTGCGGCCGTCGCCGTCGCGCTCGACGCCGCGGCGGTGAGGCCGACGGCGGCCAGCAGTGCCACCAGGGCGCCGGCTATCGAACGTGCGATCCGGTGAGTCATCGTGCTCCTCGTACGGGTTCTGAGCAGCACAGAGGAGCCTGGCCGACCGGATCCGCTGGTCTGACCAGGTGGTTTTCTCATCTGCGCCTAGTAGGGCTTGGTCAGGTTTGTATGGATTTGGGTATGTCGCGGTGGCAGGTGGGGCAGGCGCCGGCCCAGGTTGCGAGGAGGAACTGCATTTCGCGGACGACCTGGTAGAGACTCAGGCCGGTGCCGTT
>NZ_JBHXTQ010000081.1:0-40522 GCF_042677305.1 Kitasatospora sp. NPDC127121
GGCCGGGAGGTGCCCCCACCGCATGGACTCCCTCCTCCGCCTTGCGATGCACGCACCCCAACGCCGCCACGCCCGCCCTCCGGGCGGACGACGGGAGTTTGAAGACACGCCTTAGTTCGGCTGCCAGCTGCGCCACGGGCTGGCTCGATCCCAGGATGTGGACCGGGATCGGGGCCTCGGCGGCGGACAGGTCGTTGGCGATCGCCGAGATCAGCACTTCGGGGGCGGTGGCTGCAGAGGCCGGGTTGGCGTGGTGCTCGGCCACCAGGTACCTGGCCGCACCGAACTCCTCGGCCTTCCCGGCCAGCTCGATGGAGCCCCGGAGGGCAGCGGCCGGGCCCTGGCGCTCGAAGACCGGGCACAGGTCGAGTATGGAGATTTTCATCGACGGACCGTTTCGGTGTCGTGGGGCAGGGGGTTTCAGCGCTCGGTCGTCAGGTGGTCGGCTGTGCGAAGGGCGAGCACGGCCAGTGCCCCGGTACCCAGTGTCCAGAGCGCGGCCCAGAGCAGGTCCGCGGCGGAGCCCGCCCAGGTCGAGCGCAGCCAGTCGACCTGGTACGTGAGCGGGTCCAGCCGGGCCACGAAACGCAGATAGCCGGGCGCCGTGTCGAGCGGGTAGAACAGCGGCGCGGCCAGTACCACCGGAAGGGCGGTCAGGGTCACCACGAAGTCCCGCGTTGCGTACGATTGGATCCAGGCAGCCACGGCGGCTCCGGCCAGCACCCAGCCGGCGTCCACCAGCAGCGAGCCTGCCACGGTGAGCAGGAGTCCTCGGCCGGACAGGCCCGACAGCGCACCGAGCGGTGCGGCAAGGCCGATCACCACCAACAGTTGGAGCAGGAAGACGCCGCCGAGCACGATCAGCACGCTCAGCAGGTAGCCCGTGGTGCCGCCGCCGTACATCCGGTAGAAGGCGAAGACTCCCCATTTGCGGTCGTTCGACACGTCCGAGACGGCGGCGGTGCCCGATCGGAAGGCCAGCATGGCCAGCATGCCCGGCAGGACGAATGCCAGGTAGTGGTGGGCCGTGCCGCTGCCCGAAGCGCCTACCGCGCCGCTGACGCCTGCGGCCAGGAAGAGTAGGTAGGCGACCGGTTCGATGATGCGGCCGTAGTAGACCTGGCGCCAGTTCCACAGTGAGGCGAGATGGAACCGCACCGCGATCAGTGGGCGGGCGCGGGTCATGAGGTCTCCGTCTCGGTCAGTGCCTGGTAGGCGGTCCACAGGTCCTCGGATCCCGGTGCGGCGCGCAGGAAGGCGGCGGTGGGCCGGTCTGCGAGGACCCGGCCGCGGTGAATGGCGATCACCCGGGTGCAGTAGCCGGAGAACCGCGAGGTCTCGTGGGTGCTCACGAGCACGGCTCCGCCGGCCCGGGCACTGTCCTGGAGGTAGTCGAAGACCTGTCGCACGGCGTCGGGGTCGAGACCGGTGGTGGGCTCGTCGAGCAGCATGAGGCGCGGGCGTCCGGCGATGGCCCGGGCGATCTGGCAGCGCCTGAGCTCGCCGCCGGACAGGGTCTGCGCCTGGCGGTGCAGTACCGGCCCCAGGTTCAGGACCTCGGCGATCTCGGTTGCCGCTCGTCGCACGCCGCGCAAGGTGCCGCGGCGAAGTGCCACACCGAGCTCGATGTTCTGGCTGACCGTCAAGGACCAGTCGATCACTTCGCGTTGCGGGCACCAGCCGAACTCGGCGACCGGGACGGCCCGGCGCACGGTTCCCGAGTCGGGCCGGCGCAGACCGGCGACGATGTCGAAGAGCGTTGACTTCCCCGCTCCGTTGTGGCCGATGAGTGCGACCAGCTCGCCGGCTTCGAGGTCCAGTGAGGCCTTCTCCAGGGCCGGCGTGGGATTGCCCGGGTACTGCTTGGAGACCCGGTCCACGCTCAGCATGCCGGGTCCAGTGCCTCGGCGGCCGCGAGCCGTGCCTCGATCAGGTCGGCGACCTGTTCCGGCCCGGCTCCGTCAGGTATGCCCACCACGAGCGTGCGCTCGGGCAATTGCTCGGAGATCCGGCGGCGGCTCGCTCCGGAGAACCAGACAGCGGGGTCGGTCCGCCGATCGGTCGGCCCCGTCGAGGCCTGTTCCGAAGGGACCAGCCGTACCAGGTGCCTCACGTTGGTCTGGCCGAGGTTGGGCCGCCCGAGGAACTGTGCAGCGCGGGCCAGCAGCACCAGACCGGTGTCCGGGGAGACCGTCTCGCGGTGCTCGCCGTCCAGGATCCGGGCCAGATGGTGGCGCCGCCCCTCGCGGCGGAAGCCCAGCGGGCTGTCGTGGCGCAGGAAACTGCCGCTGTCCACGTCGAGCACGGCGAGGCTGTCGCTGACCAGTCGGGCACCCCGCGAACAGAGCACGAGTGCGGCCGAGGTCTTGCCGATGTAGTTGTCCCCGGTCAGCAGCACCCCGGTGCCGTCAGCCAGTTCCAGACAGGTGCCCGGGCCGACGGCCAGGCGCTCCCAGAGGCGCGAGTACCGGAACGGCGGAAGCGGGGAGGGGAGTTCGGACCAGTCGGTGAACGTGTGGTCGACTTCACGGCGCCAGCCGTCCTCGGTCCTTCGGTCCACCTCGATCCGCTTGGTCAGGCCGTCCTTCCGCAGCAGGCTGGTGAAGAATCCGCGCTCGGGCCATTCCGGGCAGCTCAATGTCACCACGACCTCGGTCCGCTCCGGCGCAGCGGGTTCGACTCGCTGTCCACCGACGTAGAACAGCGCCTCGGTGGTATCGGCAGGGTGGCAGCGCAGCCGGGTGATCACGTCGTAGAAGTCGAAGTAGAGGTCCGTCAAGGGAAGATCCATGTCTCAGGTCCCGGTGCTTGCGGTCAGGGTGGTGGAGAGCTCCGCCACCGCCTGTCGGGCGTGGCGGGCCGGGTCGAAGGCGAGCCGCCAGCTGTGATCGCCGATGCGGTGGAGTTCGAACTCGGCCGCGTGGCTGAGCACGACGGTCCAGGACCATTCGGTCCGCTCCGGAGCCCGTCGAACCGGCAGAGCGGCGGGGTGCACCGCCCAGGTGGTTCCGGTCGGTGTCCGAAAGGAGGGCGCCGCGGCCAGGAAGGGACGCAACCACGGGTGGACGTCCAGGGTGCGCTCCCGCACTCCGATGGGCCGGCGGTAGGAGAGCAGTCGCCGTTCCCGCTCGATCGGCACGGTGTCGTCGCTGACGAAGCCCCAGCCGGCCCGGAGCAGTTCCAGCAGCAGTACCGACTTGCCCGCCAGGGACGGCCCGTGCAGCAGCACCGCCTGGTCCGGAGCCCACGGTGCACTTGCCGCACTGGCGTGCACGGTGCGGACCATGCTGCTCAGCGGCGGGAACGAGAACGGTGGGAGCGGGCTCGGCTTTCTCGCCGCCCCGCGGTATTCCTCGTAACAGGACCAGTCGAATTCTGGAGTGCGTATAAATATGCTTCGCAGGGTATCCGCGGAACCGTCCGTAAAGGTCTCCGACTCTGCCGTGAAAGCGATCTCAAAATCTGCGCGACTAGACGTTTCCGTGCGCCGATGGTCCTGGAAGTAGTAACTGAAATGAGCCAGGTCCGCAGAACTCTGCAGCAGTGCGTCGACCGTCGTTCCCCAGAATTCCAGCCGCAGCCGGCTCAGTCGTTCCAGTGCGTGCGGGGCAACGTCCACGGCTCGCTCTCCCGGCTACGGAGCCGACAACTTGCTGCGCAATATCAACGGTTGCCACGGACATGAGGCTCTCTCCATTCTCTGTGATATGTCACCCGATTCTCGGGCGAACAAGATCAAGCTATCGACCATGGCATCGCGGCTCCATGGTTCGAGTGCGCTCGCAATGGGATATTCACCCAGTGAAACATTTCGATCACTTTCACTCTCGTCAAAATCGCATGCGTTCGGGTGCTAACGCCACATTCCGGCGGGTTCTTCGTCCGCCGGACAGCGCGCCAATCCTCCCGGGGTGGCGTCGGAGGTGCGGGCCGATGAGCAGCACGGTGAGGACCGCGCCCTGGTTGTGGAGCTGTCGGCAGACGGTGGTGTTCGACCCCAGGTCCCCTAGGGCGTTTGTTTCCGATCATCGGATCGTTGGTCCGGTCGTGCCGCAGCCCTCGGACCAGATCGCCAACCGCAAGCGCAAGGGCCGACTCGGAGGCCGACCGCCGGCTTTCGACCGCGAGGCCTACAAGCAGCGCAACACCGTCGAGCGCTGCATCAACCGCCTGAAGAACTGGCGTGGCCTGGCCACCCGCTACGAGAAGACCGCCACCGTCTTCAAGGCCGGACTCCACATCGCGGGCATCTTCATCTGGTCCGCCCGCTGATCCAAAAGAAACGCCCTAGTGTGGATCGCCCTCGATGCGGCCCGCCAAGGCGCGGACGGTGGGCGGGAGTTGGCGCAGGCGCACGGCGAGGAGCGGGACGGCCAGGGCGAGGTAGACCCAGCTCAGCGCGACCCGGGCGGACTCGCCGGGGAGGGCGAACTGGACGGCGAACAAGGCGAACAGCAGCCCGGCCTTCCAGGGCAGGAACCGCAGGTCGAGCAGGAGCACCACGGCCAGGACGGTCTGCGCGGCGGTCAGCAGCACCTCGTCCACCTGGCGCTCGACCAGCGGGAGGGAGGCTGCGCCGCCGCCGGCCAGGTAGGCGAACGGGAGACAGCCGATCAGCAGGGTCCACTGGTTGACCTTGCTGGAGAGCAGCGCGCCGAGGCCGTCGTCCCCGCGCAGCCGCCAGGCGAAGACGACCGCGACGATCAGCTCGGGCGCCTCCGAGGCGAGCGGGGCCAGCCACTGCACCAGCAGGAAGCGGTCGATGCCGAGCGAGGCGCCGGCGTCGACCAGCGAGGTGGCGAAGGGCTCGGCGCAGGCGAAGATCACCCCGGCCGCGACCGCGAAGACCAGGACGGTGGTCGCCCGGCGGCGCTGCCGCGGAAGGGCGGCCAACCGGGCCGGGACGCCGATGAGTTCCTCCTCGTCGTCCTCGCCGCAGCGGCTGACCCGGAAGAGGTAGTAGCCGTACCAGGCGATCAGGACGATCGCGAGCACCCAGGAGATCTGCCGGGTCAGCGGCATCACGAAGGCCACCAGGGCGGCGGCGCCGAGGAAGCCGGTGTCGATCCGCCGGTGCTCCCGCAGGGTGATCCCGGGGGCGGCGCCGCGGCGCCGGGCGGCGAAGTAGGAGGCGAGGGCGACCAGCGGCCAGCCGACGCCGACCAGCAGCCGGTTGGCGCCGGTCATGTTGGCGGCCGCGTAGGCGGCGTACTCGGGCCGGGTGCCGGCCGCGTACGCGAAGTAGAGGTCGACGGCGTACTCGGGCAGGACGGCGATGAACGCCAGCAGGGCCAGGGCGAGCGGGCCGGAGATGTCGGCCCGGGCGGTCTCCGCGGCCCACATCAGCAGGAGCGCCGCCGCCAGCACGCCGAGGCCGAAGACCACCATGCCCGGCACGGGCGCCAGGTGCACCCCGGCCAGCCGCAGCACCACGGAGGGCAGCGCGCCGGCCACGGCGGCCCCGATCCGCAGGGCCGTCACGGATCCGCTGGGCGGCTGCGCCGACGGGATCCCGCCGGGGCCCGGTGGGGTGGCGGTCGCGGGTGACTTCTGGGCCATCAGCCGTCCTTGCGCTCGGGGAACCTGAGCAGGCTAGGGTCGGCGCGCGGCAGGGTGGGCTGAACGGCGGGTCGGCGCGGCCGAGTTCCCCCGGACGGCGGCCGGGCGCCGTGCACCGGACAGGGCCTACGCTGGCCCCGGACGCCGTCGACGGAGGGAACAGGACGCCATGCTCGACCCCGGGACCGCCGCCCTCTACGCGCGGGACGAGACCTGTCGGCTGCTGGGCATCGCGCTGGACGAGGTGTCCGCCGGTCGCGCGGTGACGCGGATGACGGTGGCCGCGACGATGGTGAACGGCCACGGGACGGCGCACGGCGGCTTCCTGTTCCTGCTCGCCGACGCCGCGTTCGCGTTCGCGTGCAACAGCCACGGCCCGGTGACGGTCGCGCAGGCGGCGCAGGTCGTCTTCCTGGCTCCGGCGGCGGTCGGGGACGAACTGGTGGCGGAGGCGGTGGAGCGGTCGCGGGCCGGGCGCAGCGGGGTCTACGACGTGACGGTCCGGCGGGCGGACGGGAAGGTCATCGCCGAGTTCCGCGGGCAGAGCGTGGTGATCGGGGGCCGGCCGCAGACCGACTGACCGCCCGGCCCTCACCCCCGCTGCCCGGCCCCTGCCATCACCGTCCGGTCAGGACTGCGGACGCTCGTCCAGTACCTGCTGGAGCTTGCCGGTGCGCGGGTTGGTGACCAGTTCGGAGCGCGGCACCCACTCGACCGCGAGGTCGTGGATGCTGCCCAGCGCGACCTCGTCGGGGTAGAGCGGCCGGGCCGTGTACACGGCCTCGACGAGCCGGTCGGCGAGCTCGGGGCCCGGCCGCTGCCCGGTGTAGCCGAGGCGCAGGATCAGGCCGTCGCGCCCGGCCCAGCGGCGCTGCACGAGCTGCATGCCGGTGATGTGGCGCTCCGGGTCGGCGGCGAGCAGGACGGCCCGGATCTCCTCGGTGGGCATGGCGACGGTGCCGACCCGGGCGCCCTCGGTGGAGCGGCCGAGCAGGCGGAAGCGGCGGCAGCGGGCGTCGGTCCACTCGGCGCGGTCGCCGGTCGGGTAGCGCAGGATCGGCATCAGGGTGCGGAACAGGTTGGTGACGACGACCCGGCCGGGAGTGCTGGGGGTGGTGATCGTCTTGCCGGTGACGTCGTCGACGAGCTCCACCACCGTGCGGTGCGCGAAGGCCTCGTGCACCCGGACGTCGTCGCCGGGGACGGGCGAGCCGACCAGCCCGGCGTCGTTGGAGGCGTAGCCGACGGAGGCGACGGCGGCGTGGGGGAAGGCCCGGGCGAGGATCGGCCGCAGGTCGGCGAAGAGCAGATCGCCGCCGAACAGCAGCAGTTCGACCCCGTCGGCCGTCTCCCCGCGCTGGACCAGGCACTCGGCGACGGCGCTGAGCTTCATCGGCTCGCCGGCCAGCACGTGGACGCCGAAACCGGTGATGAGGTCGGCGATGTACGGGTCGGGGGCGGCGCCGCCGACGCCCAGGCGGACGTTGTCCACGGGTGCGTGGTGCAGGGCGCCCTCGATGTAGAGGAAGCCGCCGTAGAGTTCGCCGGCCGTGAACAGGTTGGCGACCCGGTGTCCGGGCCGCAGGCCGGCCCGGACGAGTCCGGCGCCGAAGGCGGTGACCGAGTCGGCGTGCTCGGTGCGGGTCCAGGGCGAGAACTTGGGGACGCCGGTGGTGCCGCCGGTCTTGTAGATGCCGGCGTCGCTGAGCGGGCCGGTCAGGACGCGGTTGTCGGGCCAGGTGTTGGCGGCCCAGAAGGCGGCCTGGTCGATGACGGGGAGCTGGTCGAGGCGCTCGGCGGCGGGGGGCAGGTCGCGGTACAGCTCGGCGTAGAACGGCGAGTTGGCGCGGGCGAAGGCGATCAGCTCGGCCAGGGGCTTGGCGGGCATGGTGGTCGGGTCCCTTGCTCAGGAGGAGGGTGCTTCGGCGGGTGCTTCGACTCGTGCTTCGGCTCGTGTTTCGAGGCGTGCGTCGGGCTGCCCGAGCCAGGTCCGGGCGAGGGACTGGACGGTGGAGCCGTCCGGGTCGGCGAGTTTGGCGGCCAGGTAGTCGGCGGCCCACTGGTTGGCGGGCACCCGGAAGGGCGGCCGGTCGGCGAGCAGGGTCCGTACGACGACCTCGGCGATCTCCCTGGCGGGCTGGCCGGCCGACTCCCAGCCCTGGCTGCCGACCCAGTCCAGGTAGCCGGCGAAGGTGGGCGCGTACGGGCCGGAGGCGGCCTGGATGGTGCCGCGGTCGATGTCCGGGAAGACCCCGAACCGGGTGTCCGGGACGTAGCCGGGCACGACCACCGAGACCTGGACGCCGTGCGCCGCCGCGACCGGGGCGAGCGCCTCCAGGAACCCCTCGACGGCGAACTTGGCGGCGCAGTAGGCCTCGTTGAACGGCTGGCCGACCACGCCGTGCACGCTGCCGACGGCGACCAGGCGGCCTGCGGCGGCCCGCAGCAGCGGCAGCGCGGCCCGGCTGACGGCGGCCACCCCGAAGAAGTTGACCTCCAGGTTGGCCCGCAGCGCCGCGTCGGTGGACATCTCCAGGGTCGGGTCGGAGTTGGAGACGCCCGCGTTGTTGACCACGGCGTCCAGCCGCCCGTACGTCCGGGCCACGCCGTCCAGGCAGGCGGCGATCGAGCCGGGGTCGGTGACGTCGAGGCGGCGGACGTCCACGGTGACGCCGGCGGCCTCGGCGGCCCGCCGGAGCTCCCCGGCGCGGCCGGGTTCGCGCAGGGTGGCCACCGTGCGGTACCCGGCCCGGGCCGCTGCGACGGCGGTGGCCAGGCCGATGCCGGAGGACGTCCCGGTGATCAGCAGGACCTTGCCGTCGGCGTTCACATTGCTCACGGCGTTCCCGGCGTTCCCGGCGTTCGCGTCGCTCACGACGCGCTCTCCGCGAGTTCCCCGGGGGCGGCGGCCTCGCGTCCGGCGGCGTCCAGCAGCGGCTGGAGGCCGAGGGCGGGGAGGAAGGAGCAGGCGGCCAGCAGGGTGCCGCCCGCCATCACCGCCCGGGCCGCGTCCAGGATGCCCAGCGGGCCGGTGAGCAGGGTGACGGCCAGGCCGCCGACCAGCGCGGCGAGCGGGATCACGCCCCAGGTGACGGTCCGGAAGGCGGCGTGCATGACGCCCTGGTTGCGGGCGGTCATCCGGGCCTGCCGGGTGGGCGCGCTGCACACGTTGATGCAGGACATGAAGAACCCGTAGCAGCCCATGGTCACCGCGATCACCGGCCCGGGTGGCAGCGCGGGCGCGGCGAGCAGGCCGAGGCCGGCCAGGCAGTGCAGCAGCAGCGACCAGGCCATCGTCCGCCCCAGGCCGAACCGCCGGCTGAGCCGTGGGGCGACGAGGGCGCCGATCAGCGCGCCGAGCGCGGCCACCGACATGGCCGCGCCGAAGGCACCGACCGTCACGCCCAGGCCCCGGTAGGCGAGGACGGGCAGGACGGTGACGAAGACCGGCCCGCCGCAGTTGAGCGTGACGGCCGCCAGCACCACCCGGCGCAGCACCGGGTCCGCCCAGTTGAGCCGGAAGCCGAGGGTCAGCCGCTCCCGGATCGAGCCGTCCTCGACCGTCCGTTCGCCCCACGGGCTCATGTACCGGAAGCAGACGGCCGAGACCAGGTAGCTGGCCGCGTCGACCAGCAGGGCGGCCACCCCGAGCGCGCTGTACAGGGCGGCGGCGATGGAGGGGCCGGCGACCTCGGCGACCGAGCCGCTGCCCTCCAGCCGGGAGTACGCGCGGACCATGCCGTCCTCGGGCACCACGGCGGGGACGGCGACCAGGTAGCCGACGTTGAAGAAGATCGTCGCGCCGCTGATCACCGCCACGCAGCCGAACAGCAGCGGGGTGGACAGCACATCGAGCCAGTATGCGAGCGGGATCGCCGCCACCGCCGCCAGCCGGACGAGGTCGCAGCCGAGCATGGTGCGGCGCTTGTCCCAGCGGTCGACCAGCACTCCGGCGACCGGCCCGAGCAGTGGGATGCCGAGGTACTGGGCCATCGCCACCACGCCGACCTGGAGGGCGGAGGCGTGCAGGACGAAGATCATCAGGGTCGGGACGACGAACACGGTGACCTTGTCGCCGACCAGGCTGACGGTCTGCCCGGCCCAGAACAGGTCGAAGCCCCGGCCCAGCGGTGCCGGCCGGACGGGCGCCGCCCCGCCTCCCGCCGGGTCGGACGTCACCCCGCCTCCCGCCGGGTCGGACTTCACGCGCCCTCCCGCAGGACCAGCCCGGCGGTCTTGCCGGTGCGGCCGTTGCTGATCAGCTCCTCGACCGGCCGCACCCGGAAGGACTCCGGGTCGTGCTGGAAAGCGGTGCTGAGCGTGAAGGTGGCGGTGAACAGCTCCTTGCGCAGCCGCTCGGTGTCGGGCGCGGCGCCCGTCCCGCCGGTGAGCAGCAGCACCTCCACCCCGGTGGCCCGGCCGCGCTGTTCGGTCAGCACCACCTGGGCCCGGGCCACGCCCGGTTCGCGCTCGGCCCGGGCGATCAGCTCGGCCACGTCCAGCCCGAGGCCGCGGACCTGGACGACGCTGTCGCGCCGGCCCAGCACCCGCATCGCCGGGCCCGGCCTCCCGCACGGGCAGTCGGTCAACTCGCCCGCGTCGCCGGTGCGGTAGCGCAGCACGGGGTTGAGCATCTCGGGGTTGAGGGTGGTGAAGTCGAGCAGGCCGTCGGCGTCGGCGTGGACCAGCTGGTCGGGCAGCGGGTGGAAGGTGTCGGCCGGGCAGTCGGGGGTGTTGGTGGCCACCACCCAGGTCTCGGTGCTGCCGAACATGCCCCAGCGCCGCGCCTCGGGCGCCACCACGGCGAGGTCCTCGGCGAGTTGGGGCTGCCAGGCCTCGCCGAGCCACAACACCTTGCGCAGGGAGGGGAGTCGGATGCCGGCGGCGCGGGCGTGCGCGAACCAGAGCCGCAGTACGCTGGGCGTCCCGCCGATGGCCGTCACCCGGCGCGCGGCCAGGAAGGCCAGCCAGTCGCCGTACTCCTCGGCGGCGACCGAGCCGAGCGCGATGATCCGGCAGCCGGAGAGGTCGGCGAGCGCGGCGGCGAGGAAGTGCGCGCCCCACATCCGGCCGGCGCCCCAGGCGTTGACGAAGACGTCCGTCCGGTCGAGCGGCTGCCAGTGGGCGTGCACGCCGGCCATGTAGAAGCCGGTGGGGGCGTAGCCGACCTGGGGGGCGCCGGTGCTGCCGCCGCTCTGGAACAGCCAGGTGGCGGCCTGGTCGGCGGCGGGCTCCAGGTGGGCGAGGGCGGTGTTGAGGTCGTCCTTGGCCAGGGGCGGGAGCGTGGCGAGCCGGTCGAGGGTGTGGATGTTGACGTGGCTGGCGTAGCGCGGGGCCAGGGCGGGGACGCTGCGCAGCCGCTCCAGGGTGCGCCGGGCCACGTGCAGGCGGGGCTCGGCGGTTTCGGGGGGCAGGGAGAAGGAGGCGGTCATCGGGAGTCCGTCCGGGGGTCGAGGGCTTGGGTGTGGGAGGGGCTGTGGGCGGGGCTTCGGGCGGGGTCGAGGGTGAGCGGGCGGGCGCCGTCCGCGAGCCACTTGGCATGGCCGTCGCGGTAGGCGGCGAAGCGGGCGCGGGTGACGTCCCGTTGGAGGGTGCGGTCCGGGTCGGTGAGGTCGGGGGCGATCACGCCGTCCGGTTCCAGTTCGGAGAACCAGTACCGCTCGCCGTCGTACAGGAAGTCGACGCAGAAGAACGGGATCGGCAGCCGCTCGGCGAACCAGGCGGTGGCGGCGACGAGTTCGGGTGGCACCGGGGGGAACTCCATGGCGCCGCCCCGGCTGGCGTTGGCGACCGGGGAGCCGGGTTCCGGGGTCCGCTTCATCACCGCGTACGGCTCGCCGTCGACGACGTACACCCGGTAGTCGATCGTGCCGTCGCCCAGGTAGGGCTGGACCACCAGCGTGGTGTCACCGCCCTGGGCGAGGCTGGCCAGGCCCCGGACGTCCTCGGGGCCGCGGGCCAGGTTGATCCCGCCGCCGCCGCACCAGCCGGAGGGTTTGACGATCGCGGGGTAGGTCATGTTCCGCAGGCCCACCTCGTAGCCGTGCTTGCTGATGTCCCGGCCGGTGCCGATCCGCACCGTCGGGATGGTCGGTACCGGGGAGCCGTCCAGGAACAGCAGGGTGGCCAGCTTGTCGTTGCCGATCAGCGAGACCTGCGGGGGGAACGGCAGGTAGAACCCGGCCTGTTCGAGCACCGCGTACAGCGCGTACTGGTTGAAGACGTCCATCGACTGGTACGGCAGCGAGTAGAGCGCGGTGATGAACAGGGTGTCCTCGGGGGTGACCGGCTCGTCGTCCACGTAGACCCGGGGGCGGTCGGGCCCGGTGGCGTCCACCGTGACGGCCTCCGGGGCATGCCTGGTCCAGCGCAGGCCGAGGTCGGCGGCACTCTCGGCGTAGAGGTCCCAGAAGAAGCCGTGCCACATCGCGGCCATCCGGGAGGACTCCCGGTCGGGGAAGATCCAGCACAGGCGGCGCAGTTCGCCGTCCCGGGGAGGGGCGGGGCTCGGTGCGGGGCTTGGGTCGGGGCTCGGGTCGGGGCTCGGGTCGGGGCTCGGGTCGGGGCTCGGGTCGGGGGTGCTCATCGCGCTCCTCGTGCGGTGGACGGCCCGGACCACCAGCGGCGGCCGGTCTCCGGGAGGGTGTCCACCGGGTCGTAGTAGGGGTGGCGCCGGTCGAGCGGGGCGTCCTGGCCGCCGTCGCCGCTCTCCAGGCCGGTGCGGTAGTTCTTGGTCCAGTACGAGATGCCGAGCTCGCGGTCGTAGGCCACCGCCTGGTGCACCCAGCGCTTGCCGACGTGCGGGACGTCGCAGACCAGGCGCGGGGTCGCGTAGCCGGGCAGGTAGCCCATGATCGCCTCCTGGAGGCGCTGCGCCTGGTGCAGCGGCGTCCGCCAGTGCTCGGCGCCCGGGATCACGTCGCAGAGGTAGAAGTAGTACGGCAGGATGTTCGCCTCGCCCTGGAGGGCGAAGCAGAGGTCGAGCAGGTCCTCGGGGGTGTCGTTGACGCCCCGCATCAGCACGCCCTGGTTGCGGACGTCCCGCACACCCGCGTCCAGCAGGGCCCGGGCCGCCTCGGCGACCAGCGGGGTGACCGAGCGCACGTGGTTGGCGTGGGTGTGCACGGCCAGGTTGACCGCGCGGCGGGCGGCCAGTTCGGCGACCCGGGCCAGGCCGTCCAGCAACTGCGGCTGCAGCCAGTGCTGGGGCAGGCCGACCACGGCCTTGCTGGCCAGCCGGATGTCCCGGACGGTGCCGAGGTCCAGCAGCCGCAGCAGGAAGGACTCCAGCCGGGGCCAGGGGACGTTGGCGAGGTCGCCGCCGGACAGCACCACGTCGCGCACGGCGGGGGTGCGCTTGAGGTAGTCGAGCATCTGCTCCTGCCGGTCGGCCGGGCGCAGCAGCAGCCGGGTCTTGGCCACCTGGGGTGTCGAGGTGCCGACCAGGTCCATCCGGGTGCACTGGCCGCAGTACTGCGGGCAGGTGGCGGTCAACTCGGCCAACACCTTGGTGGGGTAACGGTGCGTCAGACCTTCGACGGCCCACATGTCCGCCTCGTGCAGCGAGTCCCGTTCGGCCCGGGGGTGGCTGGGCCAGTGCGGGTGCCGGTCGGTGCGCACCGGCAGCATGTAGCGGCGCACCGGGTTGGCCAGGAACGCCTCGGTGAAGGCCCGCGGGTCGGCCGGGGCGTCCGGGGCCATGGTGTTCAGCAGCTGCGGCGGAAGCAGCATCGGCATGGTGGCGAACCCGGCCTGGTCGGCGGCGAGTTCGCTATAGAAGTGGTCGGAGAGCCGGTCGCCGACGACGGCCCGCAGCTGCCGGGCGGTCTTCACCGAGTGGGCCCGCTGCCACTGGGCGTCGCGCCACTGCGCCTCGGTGACGTGGCGCCAGCCCGGCAGCCGCCGCCAGTCCGGCTCGACCAGCGCCGTCCGCGCGTACGTGTACGGCTGGCGGATCACGGGGTGGTCCATGGCCGGCTACTGGCCGGCGGAGGGGGCGGTGGAGGGGCCGGCCTGGGTGCCGGTTCGGGGCTCGGTTCGCGGGTCGGCTTGGGTGCCGGTTTGGGGCTCGGTTCGCGGGTCGGCTTGGGGGTCGGTGAAGAGGCCGGCGAAGCGGGTGCGCAGCTCGCGCTTGAGCACCTTGCCGGTCGGCCCGAGCGGGAAGTCCTGCGGTGTGCGGGCGATCCGGACGGCGGCGAGCGCGGCCAGCCCGGCCGCGGCCAGCGCCTTGTTCGCCGCGTCCTGCACCTCCTCGGCCCCGGCCCCGGCGGCCCCGGCGTCCCCTCCGGCCCCGGCCTGCAACCGGACGACGGCGACCGGGCGTTGGCCCTCGCCGGGCGCCCCGGGCACGCCGACCACCGAGCAGTCCTGCACCAGGTCGGCGCAGTCGGCGAGCAGCACCTCCTCGATCGGCAGGCTGTAGACCGGGCCGTCGGCGGTGTCGATGACGTCCACCGTGCGGTCGAGGTGGTAGAACCGGCCGTCGGGCGAGCGGCGGGCGACGTCGCCGGTGAGCCAGTAGCCGGCCAGCTCGAAGCTCTCGGTCAGCCGCCGGTCGTGCCAGTAGCCCGGGGTCCGGGAGGGGCTGACCACGCCGAGCAACCCGACCGTGCCGTCCGGGAGTTCGGCGCCATCCTGGTCGAGCACGGCGGCCTTCAGGACCACCTCCAGCGGCCTGCCGACGCAGCGGTCGTCGCGGGCGCTCTCCGGGGTGGTCACCTGGCCGAAGAGCGCCATGCCCATCTCGGAGGAGCCCAGGCCGTCGACGAACTGCGAACCGGGCAGCGCGGGTTGGTCGGCGAGGTCCTGCGGCAGCAGCCAGGGGCGGATCAGCCCGGCCGGCCGCTCGCCGAGCGTCACCAGGCGGCGGATGTGCCCGTGGTGCGCGCTGTCGCCGGTGTTGAACCAGGAGTGCACCCGGGCCGCGCCGCGGACCGGGAGTTCGCCGGTGGCCAGCTCGACGAAGGTCCGGGGGAAGGAGGCGACCATGGTCGGCTGGAAGGCCTCCATCACCGGCTCGACGACGGCGCGCCGCCAGTCGGACATCACCACGGTGGGCAGGCCGAGCAGGGTCGCGGTGAGGAAGTAGCTGAGCCCGCCGGCGTGGGTGTGCGGCATCAGCGACATCAGCCGGTCGTACGGCTCGGCGGGGAAGCGCTCCATGCGCGGCTGCTTGCCGTCCCAGAACTGGCGGTGCGCCAGCATCGTGGACTTGGGGGTGCCGGTGGTGCCGGAGGAGTGGATCAGCGCCACCACGTCGTCCGGGGCGTGCCGGTACGGGTGGCCGGCGGGCAGCTCGACGGCGTCGGCGCCGAAGGCCTGCACCTCGGCGGCCAGGGCGAGGAAGCGCGGGCGGCGGCCCGGGTCCTCGCGGTAGGCGGCGGCCAGCCGGGTGGGGTCGTCGGCGACCACGCCGACCACGCCGACGTGGTCCAGGTAGCGGACCAGCACGTCGTGCCGCATCGCGTCGTTGACCAGCGCGGGGACGGCGCCCAGCGAGGTCAGCGCGAGGAAGTGCAGCAGCGGCTCCAGGCCCTCGCCGACCACGACGCCCACCGGCTCGCCGGGGCGCACCCCGTTGGCGTGGTACCAGGCGGCGTAACGGTCGCGCAGCGCGGCCAGGTCGAGCAGGCTGTGGCCGCGCAGCACGACCTCGCCGCGGTGGTCGGTGCGGTGGGTGAAGACGGACGGGACGGCGCGGTGCGGGTTGGCCGCGAGGGCGTGGTCGAGGAAGTTGCCTGCGCCCAGGGCGGGTTCGGTCATCAGCCGCTGTCTGGCGGCGAGGGGCGCGATGGAACTGCGGTCGCTCATGGGGGGTCTCCCGAGGGGGGTGCCGGGCGCGGGTTCTCGTGGAACCGGCGCCGGGGAGGGGGAAAGGCCGGGGAAGGGCGCGGGGCGGAACGGGGGGAAGGGCGGGCGCGGGCGTCAGGTGCGGGCGAGGATGTCGGCGACGACCCGGTGGCCGGAGCGGATCGCGCCCTCCATCAGCCCGAAGTACGCGGTGCTGGTCTCGGTGCCGGCCCAGTGCACCCGGTGGTGCGGCGCGGTCAGCGCCGGGCCGAGCCGCGGCCAGTCGCCGGGCCCCAGCAGGGCGGCGTAACAGCCCTGGCTGTACGGGTCGTTGAGCCAATCGGTGACGTGGCAGGCGGTCGGCTCGGGGAGCATCGGGAAGAGCTGCGCGGCCTGCCCGACGGCCGCCGCGCGTTGCTGCCGCGGGGTGAGGGCGGCGAAGCGGTGCGCCTCGGCGCCGGTGACGAAGCCGGTCAGGACGCCGATGCCGGCCTCGGCGGGGGAGTCGTCCACGGTGGAGAGCAGCGGCCCCCGGGCGTTGACCGACCAGCCGGACAGGCCGTGGTCGCGCCACAGCGGCGCCGGGTAGACCAGGTGGACCTTGACCGCGCAGCCGCGTGCGGTGCGCTCGCCGGCCCGGCGCACCGGCAGGCCGGGCCGGTAGTCGATCGCGTCGGCGAGCAGCGGCGGCAGTGCCATGACGGCGACGTCCGCGCGGTGTTCGCCGCGGTCGGTGTGCACGGTGACGGCGTCGGCGTCCTGGTGGACGGCCCGGACCGGCTCGCCCAGCCGTACCCGGCGGCCCAGGCGCTCGGCCAGCCGCTCGCACACCTGGTGGGCGCCGCCGGCGATCCGGTCCTGCTGGGCGCCGCCGGCGAAGGCGTTGAGGTAGCGCAGGCCGCCGCCGGAGCGCAGGTAGAAGGCGAGGTGGAGGACGGAGATGTCGGCCGGGTCGGCGGCCGTCATCTCGCCCAGGAACAGCGGGAAGAACAGCCGGGCGTCGGGGTGGGTGAGGTGCTGCTCGGCCCACTCGGCGGCGGTCAGGGCGTCCAGGCGTTCGGCGTCCGGGGTGAGCCAGGGCGCCTCCGGCCGTACGGCGGCGGTGAGTTCGGACAGCCGGTCGAACAGGTCGCCGAGCGCGACGCCGTCGAGCGGCGGGAACCGGCCGTCGCGGGTCGCGGCGTCGGGGCCGGGGCCGGGTTCGGCGTCGCTGCCGGTGCCGGTGCCGCCGCCGAGCGCGAACCGGCTGGCGCCGGACATCGCGGTGGGGGTGCTCTTGAGCCCCAACTCGTCCATCATGGCGAGGAGTTCGGTGTGCCGGTCACCCAGGTAGGCGGCGCCGGCGTCGACCAGGACGCCGGGGGCGGCCTCGATGCCGTGGGTGCGCCCGCCGACCCGGTCCCGGGCCTCCAGGACGGTCACGTCGAAGCCGTGCGCCGCCAGCCCGGTGGCGGCGGTGAGCCCGGCCAGTCCGGCGCCGACCACGACGGCGGTGCCTGCGGGCTGCTGGCCGTTGAACGGGTGGTCGTTGAACGGGTCGTCGTCGGACGGGTGGTCGTTCATCTCGCGGCCGTGATTCTGCGCGCGAGCGCGGTGGGGGTGGGCGCGAGCAGGAACTCGTCGAAGGTGAGCTCGACGGCGTAGCCGCGCGCGACGGCGCTCAGCACCCGGGTGGCGATCAGCGAGTCGCCGCCGAGGTCGAAGAAGTCGGAGTCGGGCGCCACGTCGTCGCGTTCCAGCACGCGCCGGAAGACGGCCACCAGGTCCTGCGGGGTGGCGGGGGTGGTGAGGTCAGTGCTCAACGGAGGTCTCCTTCGACCTGTCGTGGGCGCCGTAGCGCAGGTGGCAGCCGGCCCGGTCGACCTTGCCGCTGGGGGTGTGCACGAGCCGGGGGACGACGGTGATCCGCCCGGGCACGAGGTGGCCGGGCACCCGGGCCCGCAGGTAGGACAGCAACTCGCCGGCCAGGTCCGGCGGGGAGGTGTGCCGGCGTGCCACGACGTATGCGAGCAGCGTGGTGCGGCCGGCCAGGGTGGCACCGGTGACGGCGGCCGCGGTCACCTCGGGGTGGCCGGTGAGGTGCGCCTCGACCTCCGCCGGGTCCACCCGGACGCCGCGCACTTTCAATTCGCCGTCCAGGCGGCCCTGGTGGGTGAGCAGGCCGTCCGGGCCGCGGCTCACCCGGTCGCCGGTGCGGAAGTACCGCTCGCCGTCGACGGTGGTGAACCGGGCCGCCGTCGCCTCGGGCAGGCCGGGGTAGCCGAGCGCGAGGCCGGGCCCGCCGATCAGCAACTCGCCGTGCTCGCCGAGGCGTTCGATGACGTGCGGCAGGGCGTGACCGATCGGTGCGGGGCGGATCGGTGCGTGGCTGATCGGTGCGCGGGCGGCCGGTGCGCGGTGGGCGCCGGGCCCGACCGGTTCGCGGGCGAGCGGTCCGGACAGGTCGACGGCGTGGGTGATCTGGGTGGTCTCGGTGCAGCCGTAGGTGTTCAGCAGCCGGATCCGCCCGGTGTCCAGCCGGGCCCAGTCGTCCAGCCGGGCCGGCTGGACGGCCTCCCCGCCGATCACCAGGAGCCGGACGCAGGGCGGCAGTTCGGCCCGGTCGTCGACGAGGTGGTGGACGAGTTCGTGCCAGAAGGCGGTCGGCAGGTCCAGGACGGTGATCCGCTCGCGCTCGACCATCCGCAGGAAGCGCGGGAACGATCCGCAGTGCGCGTCGGGGTCGAGGACGAGGGTGGCGCCCGCGGTGAGTGCCGGGAGGATCTCCTCGAAGCAGGTGTCCCAGTTGAGCGAGGCGAACTGGAGCACCCGGTCCTGGGGGGTGAGGTGGAAGAGGTCGCGCAGTGCGTGGGCCGTGGCCGCGACGGCCCGGCGGGGAGTGGCGACGGGTTTCGGCTGCCCGGTCGAACCCGACGTGAAGAGAATGTAGGCCGGATGTTCCGGGCCGCTTGCGGCGCGGTCCGCCGGAAGGGTTCCGGGCGGTTCTCCGGGGAATTCCGAGAGGGCGGGTAACTCCACTAATCGAGTGCCGAGTTGGTGGTCCGCGACGGCTTCGCCGAGTATCGCCGTGCGGCAGTTCGCGGCCGTCGCCATGGCGTGTCGACGGGCCTCCGGGAATGCCGGATCGATCGGGCAGTACGTACCTCCGGCGGTCAGCACGCCGAGAAGTGCGACCACCGTTTCGGCCGTGTGGACGGCCGGCACGCAGACCGTGCCGGGGTCCGGTCCCAGGCGCCTGGCCAGGGTGTTCGCCAGCTCTGCGAGCCGGCCGTAGTCGAGGGTGCGCCCCCGCTGGACGATCGCGGGGTGTCGGGGATTGCGGCGTGCCATTTTTGTGAACGCGTGGATCAGGTCGGGAGCGACCTGGAGGGTGTCCTGATTAATTGACATGGCCGCCCCAAATGATGCTGTCGAATGCTCATCCGTGCTCGGCGAACGGCGACTCTACCGTCGAACATGCGTGGCGACAATGGATGTTGAGAGCGTTCTTCGAGGGGGGCGTGCTCGACGTGTGAACCCGCCCGAGGGCGTTCGGTCGTTCGAGTAGGGACGGCGCGCGCAAGGGCGCGGAGCGGCGTGGGCGAAGGCCCGGCGACAGCCTGGTGACGGCGCGTCAGGAGCCGAGCGGGGCCTCCCAGGAGAGCCGGGTGCCGCCGCCCTCGGCGGGCTCGACCGTGAAGGTGCCGCCCACCCGCTCGGCCCGCTCGGCGAGGTTGCGCAGCCCGCTGCGCCGGCCGCCCTCGGGCACGCCCACCCCGTCGTCGGTCACCACCAGGGCCACCCGCCCGGCGAGCGCCCGCAGCGTCACCTCCACCCGGCCCGCCCGCGCGTGCCGGGCGGCGTTGCTGAGCGCCTCGCCGAGGACGGCCACCGCGTGGTCGGCCAGTTCCTGCGGCACGTCGGTGTCCAGCAGGCCCTCCATGCTCAGCCGGGGCGCGAAGCCGAGCGTCCCCTGCGCCTCGGCGACGACGCGGGTGGCGCGGGCGCGCAGGCCCCGGTCGGGCTCGCTGTGGGCGCGCAGCCCGAAGATCGTCGACCGGATGATCTTGATGGTCTCGTCCAGGTCCGCCACCGCGCGGGCGACCCGGTCGGCGGCGGCCGGGCTGTCGATCAGCCGGCCCGCGCTCTGCAACGTCATCCCGGTCGCGAACAGCCGCTGGATCGCCAGGTCGTGCAGGTCCCGGGCGATCCGGTCACGGTCCTCCAGCAGCGTCAGGTGCTCGGCGTCGCGCCGCCGCTCGGCCAGCTCCAGGGCCAGCGCCGCCTGGTCCGCGAAGCCCAGTAGCGGCCCGGTCTCGTCCGGCCCGAAGGCCGGCTGCCCGGCCGCGCGGGCCAGCAGCAGCACGCCCCGCCCGTACCCCGCCCCGGTGCCCAGCGGCACCGCGACCGCCGGGCCCAGCCCGTCGAAGCGCCCCGCCGGGCCCGCCGGGTAGCGGGCGTCGCAGGCCAGGTCGTCGCTGGTCACCGGCGAACCGGAGGCGTACGCGGCGCCCGACAGCGTGCCGTCCACCGGCACCGTCACCCCCAGCCGCGCGGCCGGCGCCCCACCCAGCGCGACCTCCACCGTCAGCTCCTCCGCCCGCTCCCGCGGACCGTCCAGCGCCACCGAGACGTCGGCCAGCTCGGCGCCGGCGATCTCCCCGGCCCGGCGGGCGATCAGCTCCACCACCTCCAGCCGGGGCGCGCCCGACAGCAGGCTGCGGCTGATCTCCGCGCTGGCCCGCAGCCAGCGCTGGCGCAGCTGCGCCTCCTCGTACAACCGGGCGTTGTCGATCGCCACCCCGGCCGCGACCGCCAGGGTGGAGATCACCGCCTCGTCGTCGGTGTCGAAGTCCAGCCCGCCGCGCTTGTCGGTGAGGTACAGGTTCCCGAACACCTCGCCGTGCACCCGCACCGGCACCCCGAGGAAGGTGTGCATCGGCGGATGGTTCGGCGGGAAGCCCGCCGAGGCCGGGTGTTCGGACAGCACCGGGCAGCGCAGCGGCTGCGGGTCGCGGATCAACTCGCCGAGGATGCCCCGGCCGGACGGCGGCGGGCCGATCTCGGCGATCTCCTCCTCGGACATCCCCACCGTCAGGAACTGCGACAGCGAGTGCCCGTCCGGGCCGATCACCCCGAGCGCGGCGTAACGGGCGTCCACCAGGTCGGCGGCGGCCTCGACGATCCGGTGCAGCGCCTGGGCGAGGTCCAGCTCCCGGCCGACCGCGAGCACCGCCTCCAACAGGCTGTGCACCCGGTTCTGGGTGCCGCGCGCCGCGTCGATCCGCCACTGGAGCTCCTCCAGCAGCTCGTCCAGGCGCAGCCGGGGCATCCGCGCGCCGCCACCCGCCGCGCTGCCGTCCGCTCCGCCCACCGCTGTCCTCCTCGTACTCGCCCTGGCCCGTCCTCCACCCGCCGCCGGAGGGCGCCAGGTGCCGCCCGATCAGGGCGATTGCCGGATTCACGGTAGTGCCCGGGTGTCGGCACCCCGCACGCCGGGGTGCGCCGTACGCTCCCACGGGCGGGCCTTTCGTCCCGTCGCGGAGGGGCCTGCGGCCTCTGTCGCGAGGCCCTGGCGGACCGCCAGGGTGGGGGAGGAGCGGACGGGCCGTCAGTGCGCACACCGTCCCCGCGCCGCCCCGCCAAGCGCCGACACAGTGGAGGAACCCTCATGACGCCATCCGTCCTCGCCGGGGTCGACGGCTCGCCGGAGAGCACCACCGCCGCCCTCTGGGCCGCCGACGAGGCGGTGCTCCGGGGCACCCCGCTGCGCCTGGTGCACGTCTGGCCGTGGCTGACCGACGGCGTGGCCACCTTCGCCGAGCCCGACGACCTGCCGGCCGCCGCGCAGCGGGTCCTGGCCTCGGCCGCCGACGCGATCCGCGAGCGCCACCCCGACCTGGCGGTGCACACCGACGCCGTCCTGGACGCGCCGGTGGACGGCCTGGTCGCCGCGGCCGCGGACGCCGCCCTCCTGGTGCTCGGCTCGCGCGGCCTCGGCGGCTTCACCGGGCTGCTGCTCGGCTCGGTCGGCATGGCCGCGGCCGCCCGCAGCGCGGTACCGGTGGTCGTGGTGCGCGAGCCGGGCGCGCCCGACGGCGCCGGCGACGGCGTGCCCGAGGTGCTGGTCGGCGTCGACGCGCACGCCCCGGAGGAGGAGGTGCTCGCCTTCGCCTTCCAGGAGGCCGCCCTGCGCGGCGCCCGGGTGCGGGCCGTGCACGGCTGGGACCTCCCGCCGGTCTTCGGCTACGCCGGCGGGGCCGTGCCGCCCACCGAGATCGCCCAACTGGAGGTGCTGGAGGCCAAACTGCTCTCCCTCGCCCTGGCCGGCCAGCGCGAGCGGCACCCGGACACCGCGGTGATCGAGGACGTCCGGCTCGGCGCCGCCCGCGGCCTGGTCGAAGCCTCCGCCGGCGCCGCCCTCCTGGTCGTCGGCCGCCGCCACCGCTCCCTCGACTTCGGCCCCCGCCTCGGCCGCGTCGCCCACGCCGCCCTTCACCACGCCCAGTCCCCAGTCGCCGTCATCCCCCACCCCTGACCAACGCCCCGGCAGCGCCCGCCCGGAAAGCGGGCCAAGGCAACCCCCCACGAGTCCGAACCTCGCACCCTCCGCAGACAGATGGCCCGGACCGCACAGCGGTCCGGGCCATCCGTTGGGACCGGATCACGTCCCGACGGGGGCCGGGGAGTGTCAGGGTGTCGGCGGTTCGGTTGGGCGGGGGCGGGTGCCCGGGGGGAGGACTTGGGCCTTGAGGTGGAGGTCCGGGCTGTGGCGGAAGCCGAGGGTGAAGTCCACCCACTGGCCGGCTCGTAGGGGTGGGGGGTCGGCGATCATCAGGTCGGCGTCCTCCGGGGCCATTGCCAGCTCGCCGCGGCCCGGGATCGGGAGGGCGGTCACCGGCTCCCAGCGGCCTGCGGCGCCCTGGTGGAGGTGTCGCTTGATTGTGATCCTGCTGCCGAACTCCCAGCTGGCGGACGTCAGTTCGTCCGGTACGTCGCCCGGGTTGCGGATCGTGAAGAACGCCGCCGTGGCCGGGGCCGCGCCTGCCGTCGGCAGCAGCAGCCAGCCCGGGCCGGCCTCCACCGGCCGGGGCCGCCCGGCCCCGCCGACCGCCGTCCACCCGGTCAGCAGCACCAGCGTCAGTGCCGCCGCGCCCACCGGCGGGCCGACCACCCGCAGCCGTCCGAGCGCGCTCATCGCCCCGCTCATCGCCGCGCCCCCTTCCGGGCCGCCGAGGCGCCCCGTCCGGGCTGCCAGGTGCGCAGCCGCAGGCTGTTGCCGACCACCAGCAGCGAGCTGAGCGACATCGCCACCGCCGCCAGCATCGGGTTGAGCAGGCCGACGGCCGCCAGCGGGATCAGCACCACGTTGTAGCCGAAGGCCCACAGCAGGTTGGCCCGGATCGTGCCGAGGGTCCGTCGGGCCAGCCGGACGGCGTCCACCACCGCCTCGATGTCGCCGCGCACCAGGGTCAGTCCGGCCGCGCCGATCGCGGCGTCGCTGCCCGAGGCCAGCGCCACCCCGAGGTCCGCCGAGGCCAGTGCCACCGCGTCGTTGACGCCGTCGCCGACCACCGCGACCGTCCGCCCGGCGCCCCGCAGCTCGGCCACCACCGCGGCCTTGCCCTCCGGCGAGGCCGCGGCGTGCACCCGTTCGATGCCCAGCTCGCGCGCCACCGCCCGGGCCGCGCCCGGGCCGTCGCCGGTCAGCAGGACGGTCTCCAGCCCCATCCCGCGCAGCCGGTGGAGCGCCCGCCAGCTGCCCGAGCGCAGCGTGTCGCCGACGGTGAGCACGGCCGCGGCCCGCCCGTCCAGCTCGACCACCACGGCCGTGCGGCCGGTGTCCGAGGCGGCGGTGACCGCGTCCGCGAGGTCGGCGGGCAGCGGCTGCGCCGTGCCGTCCGGGCGGACCACCCGTATGCTCCGGCCCTCGACCACCCCGACCACCCCGACCCCGGTGGCGGCCGCGAAGCCGTCCACCGCAGGCAGCGGACCGCAGCGCTCCCGCGCGGCCGCCGCCACGGCCCGCCCGATCGGGTGCTCCGAGCGGTGTTCCACCGCGCCGGCCAGCCGCAGCACCGCACTCTCGTCGAGTCCCGAGTCGAGCCCCGAGTCGGGCCCTTCGTCGAGCTCCGAGTCGAGCCCCGCGTCGAGGCCCTGGGCGACCGTCACCGTCGCCAGTTCCATCCGCCCGGTGGTCAGCGTCCCGGTCTTGTCCAGCACCACGGTGTCGACCCGGCGCAGGCTCTCCAGCACCTCCGGGCCGCGCACCAGCACGCCCAGCTCCGCGCCCCGCCCGGTCGCCGCCAGCAGTGCCGTCGGGGTGGCCAGGCCCAGGGCGCACGGGCAGGCGACCACCAGGACCGCGACCGCCGCCGTCACCGCCGCCTGGGGGGCTGCGCCCGCACCGAGCCAGAAGCCCAGCACGCACACCGCGCCCGCCAGCACGCACGGCACGAACACCCCGGCCACCGCGTCGGCGAGGCGCTGCGCCCGGGCCTTGCCGGCCTGGGCGTCCGCCACCAGTGCGGTGATCCGGGCGAGTTGGGTGTCGGCGCCGACGGCCGTCGCCCGTACCACCAGCGCGCCGCCGACGTTGACGGTCGCGCCGGCCACCGCGTCCCCGGGGCCGACCTCCACCGGCACGCTCTCCCCGGTCAGCAGGCTCAGGTCGAGCGCCGAACCTCCCTCGACCACCACCCCGTCGGTGGCCACCCGTTCGCCCGGCCGCACCACGAACTCCTGTCCGGGCAGCAGTAGTTCGATCGGTACCAGGCGCTCCTCGCCGGTCCCGCCGTCCCGGACGCACACCTGCTTCGCGCCGAGTTCGGCCAGCGCCCGCAGCGCGGAACCGCTGCGCCGCCGCACCCGGCCCTCCAGCAGCCGCCCGGCCAGCACGAACAGCGGCACCCCGACCGCCGCCTCCAGGTAGACGTGCGCCGCGCCGCCGCCGTCCGCGGTCAGCGAGAACGGCATCCGCATGCCGACCTCCCCGGCGCCGCCGAACACCAGCGCGTACGCGGACCAGCCGAAGGACGCCACCACCCCCAGGCTGACCAGGGTGTCCATGGTGGCCGCCGCGTGCCGCAGCCCCTGCCAGGCCCGGCGGTGGAACCCGGCCGACCCCCAGGTGACCACCGGGACGGCCAGCGCGAAGCAGACCCACTGCCAGGCGGGGAACTGCAGTGACGGCACCATCGACAGCACCACCACCGGGACGGCCAGCAGGGTCGTCACCAGCAGTCGCCGGCGCTCCGCCGGCTCCTCGTCCGGCAGTCCGACGCCCGCCCCTGCGGGCGCCAACTCGGCGGTGTAGCCCGCCCGTTCGACGGCCGCCACCAGCTCTGCGACCGGCACCCCGGCCGGGTGCAGCACCCGGGCCCGACCGGTCGCCAGGTTCACCCCGGCCGTCACTCCGTCGATCCGGGCCAGCCGCTTCTCCACCCGGCCCACGCAGGCCGCGCAGGTCATCCCGCCGACCGCCAGATCGGTGCTCACCAGGGCCCCGGCGTCGGCCCCCGCGACGGGGCTCATCGCATCCCGCCCATGTCGTGCCCGCCCATCCCGGGCGCCCCGGGCGACGCGCCGCCCCCGGGCGTCAGCCCGGGAGACACCGGGCCCGCCTGCCGTCCCACCGCATACGCCACCACGAACACCACCACCAGCAGCAGGGCGAACCCCGCCAGCACACTCAAGGGCCGGACACCCGGCGACTTCGCACTCACCCCCCAGCAGTCGGACGGCGGGGGCGGTTGGTTCCCGTACGGTCCGAACCGGTGGGGCGCGCCCTGGCACCGCGGGCCCGGCGAGACCCGTACGGCAGGCTCCGGGCCCGGATTAATTCGGATGACGCACCCGATGTGACCAGGTAGCGTCCGGGACGGCGCCTCCCGATGCGCTGGGTCCCGGCTACTACCCGTCAACTAGGTGCCGGTGCCCGTGGTCGGTTCCGGGAGGCGCCTACGCGTTCGGCCCCGGGGCCGTTCCAGCCCGTGATCCGGGTCATGGCCCGGGGTCCGGGCGAATCCGCCCCCTGATCGAATCTGATCGTCATAAGATCCCTTCGTGTGCCGAAGACCGGCACCCGGCCCGGCCGCGCGAGCTCGTGTGGCCGGACGGATGGTCAACGCAGCGGGGAGTAGCGATGACACGTACGGGGAAGCGGACGCTGGCCGCAAGCGCGGCCGCGCTGGCGGGGGTACTGGCGGTCGCCGGGACGGCCTCGGCGCAGCCGGGCCCGGCTGCGGTCCAGAGCGGTATGGGGACGGGGGAGATCCTGCCGTACCCGGGGGAGACGGGCCTGATCTGGATCCCGGACTGGATCGGCGACGGCGGCGCGGTGACGGCCTCCGTCAACCCCTCGCAGCCCTTCACCGTGACGGTGGGCTGCCAGGGCGGCGGCTCGGTCCAGGTCCACGTCGCCGGCCTGGCGCCGGCCGACTTCACGGTCCAGTGCCCGGTCGGCGCGACCGGCACCGGCTCGGTGGAGATCCCCGCCCGGCCCGGCCGGGACCTCCTGTTCACGGTGACCGCCTCCGACCAGGCGATCCACTGGGGCATGTACGCCACCCAGGCGGACTGACCCCGCCGCGCCCCGGAGCGGGTCCCGTTCGGTCCTGCCGCGCGCGCGACGGGACTGAACGGGACTGAATGGGACCGGCTCTAACGCCGCACGCTGCGCGGCCCGGTGACCGCCGCGCCCAGCGCGCCGACCCGGGCCCGCAGTTCGCGGTCGGCGGTGACGACCAGGCAGTCCCGGTCCGGCTGTTCGGCCCTGGCCGCCCGGACCAGCTCGACGATCCGGTCGTCACCGTTGCCGGCCGCCGCGACCACCCGCACCTCGGGCAGTCCGTCCACGCCCCGGGCCGCGCCCTCCACGACCAGCACCACCTCCAGCGGCCCGGGCCGCTCCGGCAGGCCCTGCCCGGCGACGGCGACCAGCGCGTCCCGCAGCCGCTCGGCGGCGCCCCGCCGATCCCGCCACCACCCGTCGGGCACCGACCCGACCACGTTGGCCCCGTCCACCACCAGCAGCGGCAGCCCGCCCCGGGTCCCGTTCGCGTCCCTGTCCTCCATGGCCTCTCCCACGCCCTTCCTCGTCACGCCTTTCCCAGGGCCGGCCCGGCGAGTGACCGGGCCGGCGGGGCCGCCGGGCGAACCCACCGGGGCCCCGTCAGCCGGGTGGTGCGTCAGGTGAGGGTGATCCGGATGCCGACGGTGCCGCGCTCGCCGCGGCGCAGGCGGCTGCCGAGCAGGGTGAGCACACCGAGCAGGCCGTACTTCTGGCGCAGCAGGGTGCGGTAGGCGGCGGTGCGTTCGGGGCCGAGGATCTCGGCGGTGGCGGGGTACTGCTCGCCGGTCGGCCGGCCCTTGACGTCGCAGGGGCCCACCAGGACGTCCGCGCGGTTGCGGATCCGCTTGACCTTCCAGGAGTCGGCGACGGTCCAGACGCCGAGCGCCTCGCCGTCGCGCACCACCCACACGGGGGTCGGCACGGTGGTGCCGTCCTTCTTGTAGGTGGTGACGAGCAGGTAGCTCCCGGAGGAGAGGCTGACGATCCGGGCGAGCCGGTCGGAGGGAACGGGGTCGGGCGTGGTCATGGCCGGAAGTCTAGGGCGTGCCTGATCATTCCCGCGGGGCGCGCGGCAGGGCGTGCCTGACCAGGGCCCGGGCCCGGCGGGCCAGCCCGTGGTGGCGGTGCCCGCCGAGGGCGGTGGCGCCCGGGTCGGGGAGCGCGGCCGGGTCGGCGGCGAGTGCGGCGCGGCGGCGGGCGGCGGTGCGCGCGGCGGCCCACAGGGCGAGGACGGCGCCGAGTGCGATGGCCGTCCAGGCGGCCGGGGCGAGGCCGGGGTCGTTGCCCCGGACGGCCTGCGGGTGCGCCTGGCCGGCGGTGGCGGCGGGGGCGGCGGACGAGGCGGCGCCGGCCCGGCCGGTGATGGTGGCCGGGTGGGCGGCGGCGGTGTCCTCCACCAGTTGCCCGACCGGCTGGACCTTGTCGGCCGCCGCGAAGCCCCAGTCGAGCAGCTCGGCCGCCTCGTCGTAGACCCGGGTCTGGGTGTCGGGGTGCATCACCGTCACCAGCAGGGTGCGGCCGCCGCGCTGGGCGGCGCCGGTGAAGGTGGCGCCCGCGTTGGTGGTGTAGCCGTTCTTGACGCCGATCAAGCCCTGGTACTTGCCGAGCAGCCGGTCGGTGTTGGCGATGTCGAAGCTGGTGCGCTGCCCGGTGAGCTTGTCGAGTCCGCCGGGGAAGTGCGCGGTGCGGGTGGAGCAGTAGGAGCGGAAGTCGGCGTTGCGCAGCCCGGCGCGGGCGAACAGGGTGAGGTCGTAGGCGGAGGAGACCTGGCCGTCCATGTCGTAGCCGTCGGGGGAGACCACCTTGGTGTCGCGGGCTTGCAGGGCCTGGGCGCGGGCCTGCATCTCGGCGACGGTCTGCTGGAGGCCGCCGTTCATGTGCGCGAGGACGTGGACGGCGTCGTTGCCGGAGCTGAGGAAGACGCCCCGCCAGAGGTCCTCGACGCGGTAGGGCAGGTCCTCCTTGACGCCGACGAGGCTGCTGCCGGCGCCGACGTTGGCCAGTTCGGCCGTGGTGACCTTGTGCTCCGTCGTGCGGTCGAACTTGGGCAGCACGGTGTCCGCGAAGAGCATCTTCAGGGTGCTGGCCGGGGGGAGCTGGAGGTGGGCGTTGTGGGCCGCGAGGACCTCGCCGGTGCCGGCGTCGGCGATGAGCCAGGACCGCCCGGTCAACGTGGGCGGCAGCGCGGGCGCCCCGGCCAGCGGAGCGACCTGGACGGTGGACTGGCCGAGCCGTTCGCCGCCGATCGCACCGGCGGCGTCCTGCCCGGGGGCGGTCGGGGCGCCGGCGGCGAGCATCAGGGTGGACACCGCGGCGGCCGCCGCCACTCTGCTGACATGCTGTGGCATCTGCTGCACACGGCGAACGTACCCGGGGCGCCGCCGGGCCGCCGCGCCTGCTGCTCCGTCCGGATCCCGGGTGGCACGGATCCCGGGCGGTACGGCGGTCCGGACCCCGGGCGGCACGGCGCCGGGACGGCCGGGGGAAGGCGACGGGACGACTTTGGTCATCCCCGGGTCGCGCCGAAAGTCGGATTCCCGGGCGCCGGGAGCTGCCTAGGCTCGGGGTATGAAGACGCTGCTCGGCTATCTCGGTTTCGTGCTGATCCTCGGCGGCGGGTCCGGCCTGGCGGCGGGCTGGCTGGGGGGCTTCCGGCTGTTCGGCTTCGTCCGTTTCCTGGTTCCGGACGGCCATGAGACCGCCGGGTACGCCACTCTGCTGGTGCTCGGCATCCTGCTGGCGATCCCGGCGGCCCGCCGAGGCTGATCAGCGGTTCAGCCCAAGGCCTGATCCGCGTCCCGATCGGAGCCCTGTTCGGAGCCCTGATCAGCCCCCGCCCCCGAGGCCGCCACGCCGTCGAGCAGGACGGCGAGCCCGGTGCGGAAGGCCGCCCGGTCGCGGTCCTGCGGCGTGCCGTCGCCGGCGCCCTGGAGGGCGGTCAGCAGGGGGAAGCGGTCGGTGAAGTCCGGTGCCAGTTCGGCGAGTCGGGCGGATCGGGTGGTCCACCAGTCCTCGTCGGCGATGCCGGTCGCGGCGGCGGCGCCGCGCGATTCGGCGGCCACGGCGGCCGTGCCGCGGACGAACTGCCAGAGCGCCGCGACGACGCCGTGCAGCCGCGCGGGTGCGAGGGCGGCCGGTTGCAGGGAGCGCAACAGGCCTTCCATGGCGGCGAGTTCGGCCGGTCCGAGCACCGGGCGGGCCTGCGAGACCTGGAGGATCCAGGGGTGGCGCAGGTAGCAGGCGTACAGTTCCTCGGCCCAGGCGGTGACGGCGGGTCGCCAGCCGTCCAAGTCTGCGACGTCCAGCCGTAGTTCGCCGAGTGCCCGGTCGTGCATCAGGTCGAGGAGTTCGGCCTTGCCCGGGACGTAGGTGTAGAGGGCCATGGCGGTGCGGCCGAGTCGTTCGCCGACGGCGCGCATCGATAGCGCCGCCATGCCGTCCGCGTCGGCGACCGCGATGCCGGCGGAGACGATCGCGTCGACGCTGAGGCCCGGTTTGGGGCCGCTGCGCCCGGTGTGCGGTTGCGGTGGTGTGCCCCAGAGCAGGGACAGGGACCGGTGGGCGTCGCCCTGTCCGGCGTAGACGACCATGCAGCAACTCCTTATGGCGTAAAGTATCCTCGGCCGCGACAACTCTTTATGCCGTAAGGCTATCAACCGAAGGGGTTTTTCGATGACACTGCCCGTCACCTTCGTCGAGGTCGTCGAGGTCCGCCGGATCACGCCGCGCACCGCCCGGGTCACCTTCGAGGCCGAGGCCCTGGCGGACTCCGTGGGCGCGGCGCCCGACCAGCAGGTGAAGCTGTGCTTCCCCCTCCCCGGCCAGGCGGTGCCCGAACTGCCCGCGCAGAGCGACGACCCGATGAGCTGGTACCAGGCGTACCTGGCGATCCCCGAGGCCCGGCGCCCGCTGCTGCGCAGCTTCACCCTCCGGCGCCGCCGGCCCGGCACCCGCCTGGTCGAGATCGACTTCGTGCTGCACGGCGACACCGGCCCGGCCGCCGCCTGGGCGGAGCGCGCGGAGCCCGGGCAGCGGCTCGGGATGGTCGGCCCCTCGGCGCTGTACGCCCCGCCGGTCCCGCTCGCCGAGGCCGCCGCCGCTGCCGACTGGGTGCTGCTGGCGGGGGACGAGTCGGCACTGCCGGCGATCGCGACGCTGGTCGAGGCGCTGCCCGCCGGGGTGCGGGCCCTCGCGTTCGTCGAGGTCGCGGACGAGGCCGAGCGGCAGCCACTGGAGAGCCGCGCCGAGCTGGCCGTGCACTGGCTGGCCCGGGGCGGGGCGGCCCCCGGGGTCGTGCTGGCCGGGGCCGTGCGGTCCGCCGAGCTGCCGGCCGGCACGCCGTTCGCCTGGCTCGCGGGGGAGGCGGGCGCGGTGCGGGCGCTGCGCCGCCACCTGGTGGCGGAGCGCGGCGTGCCGAAGCCGTCGATCGACTTCACCGGGTACTGGCGCCACCGGCTGACCCAGGACGACGCGCCCACCGCCGAGGATCTGGCGGACGCCCAGGAGCGGTTGGCCGCTGGCTGATCGGGTGCTGATCGCTCCGGTGGCCGGGGGATTCCGGCCACCGGAGCGCCGGTGCACCCGTGCGCCCGTTCTGTCATGTCCGGTTTCAGAGTGGGTCCCAGGGGAAGGGTGTGTGGCGGTGCTGACGGTGTGTCCCAGGTGGCGGTGGTCCGCCACTGTCCAGAGTTCGCCACCGATTTTTTCCGACCGGGATCGGACAGTTCCGACCGGGTCTGGTCAGCGAAAAGGGGCGGACATGGCCCGATTTCTGCCGTGAATTTTACTTTCTGATGGTCTTTTTTACTTTCTAATGGGGATTTCCCCCCTTGTCGTGGTCGTGTCGGATGCGCTGGAATGCGACCGCTGTCGGGACGCGCGGTCCGGAGCAACCACGCGTCCGACCTGGATCCGCGTACGCCGGGCCGCGCAACCTGACGTCTCATCAGACGAAAGGATGTCCATTGATCGGCTGGCGGAAATCCCAGCTAGCGGCTGCCGTCACGGTCACCGCCGCGTCCATGGTCCTGACCTTCGGGTCCAGTGCCAACGCAGCTCCGCTCCCGGACCCGCAGAGCGCCCCCGTGGCGTCCGCGGACGGGACCCCGGTGCCGGTGATCGTGATTCTCAAGGACCAGATAGCGGACGCCCCGGCCGACAGCGGCCACCTCGGCGCCCGTCAGCAGAAGGCCGCGAACGCCCAGGCGCCGCTGCTGGACAAGGTCAAGGCCAACGGCGGCACCGACATCAAGAGCTTCGTGGTCGGGAACGCGTTCTCGGCCACGGTGAGCCCGGCGCTGCGTGCCGCGCTGCTGGCCGACCCGGCCGTCGCCTCGGTCGTCGCGGACGAGCAGGTCACCGTCACGCCGCCGGCCGCCGGCAAGGCCGCGGCCGCGAAGGACGCCGCGGACACCAAGGCCGGCGCCAAGTCGGCCAAGGCCGCCGCCCCGCAGGCCGTTTCGGGCAGCAACGGCCAGGGCACCGAGCAGAACGCGACCAACACGATCTGCCCGTCCGACCCGTCCCAGCCGCTGCTGGAGCCGGAGGGCCTCTACTCGACGCACGCCGTCGGCGCCGACGGCAAGCCCGGCGCGGCCGACCTGGCCACCGGCAAGGGCGTCAAGGTCGCCTACATCGCGGACGGCCTCGACCCGAACAACCCGGACTTCATCCGGGCCGACGGCTCGCACGCGGTCGTCGACTACCAGGACTTCGCGGGCGACGGCGTGAACGCGCCGACCGGTGGCGCGGAGGCCTTCGGCGACGCCTCGGCGGTCATCGCCCAGGGCCGCCAGGTCTACGACGTCTCGAAGTTCGTGAACGCCTCGCGCGGTCTGCCGGCCGGCTGCAACATCCGCATCCGCGGCCTCGCCCCGGACGCCTCGCTGGTCGCCCTGCGGGCCGGCGGCGAGATCATGTCGAACTCGTCGATCCTGCAGTCCATCGACTACGCGGTCTCGGTCGCCAAGGTCGACGTGCTGAACGAGTCCTTCGGCGGCAACGTCACCCCGGACAGCGGCGCGCACGACACCATCTCGCTCTTCAACGACCAGGCCGTCAAGGCCGGTGTCACCGTCTCCGTCTCCACCGGCGACGCGGGCATCAGCGGCACCATCGGCACCCCGGCCACCGACCCGAACGTGATCGCGGTCGGCGCCTCCACGGACAACCAGAACTACCAGCAGACCGGCTACGCGGCCGCCCAGTTCTCCAACAAGACCTGGAGCAACAACCGCATCTCCGCGCTCTCCTCGGGCGGCTTCACCCAGGCCGGCCGCACGGTCGACCTGGTCGCGCCGGGCGAGTCGGACTGGGCGCTCTGCTCGCCCGACACCAGCAAGTACACCGACTGCACCGGCTTCAGCGGCCAGGGTTCGCCGATCCAGTCGTTCGGCGGCACCAGCCAGGCCGCGCCGTTCGTCACCGGCGCCGCGGCCCTGGTCATCCAGGCCTACCGCGACACCCACAACGGCCAGTCGCCCGCCCCGGCGCTGGTGAAGAAGTTCATCACCGGCACCGCCCAGGACCTCGGCGTCCCGGCCGAGGAGCAGGGCGCCGGCCTGCTGAACGTCCGCGCCGCCGTCGAGGCCGCCCGCGGCTACCACGCCGGCTCCGGCGCGTCGGACAGCAAGACCGTCGTCGTCACCACCGGTCAGGTCGACATCGCCGGCAACCCCGGCTCGACCCACACCGCCGACGTGACCGTCACCAACACCAGCTCCGCCCCGCAGACGGTCAGCGGCGCGACCCGCACCTTCGTGCCGCAGTCGAGCAACCAGCAGACCGTCCAGCTGGACACGGCCTCCACCGACACCTTCAAGTACGCCACCAACGGCGCCACCTGGGTGCAGAAGCAGGTCAAGTTCACCGTCCCGGCCGGCGCCGACCGCCTCGCGGCGTCGATCGCCTGGCAGGGTGCGGCCAGCCCGGTCACCAACGGCTCCGTGGTCCGCATGACGCTGCTCGACCCGTCGGGCCGCTTCGAGACCAACACCCGTCCGCAGGGCGGCGCCACCCCGGCCGACTTCGGCCTGGTGGACGTCCCGCACCCGGTGGCCGGCGAGTGGACCGCCGTCCTGTACACCCCGGCGGGCAAGGCCGGCTACAACGGCGCGGTCCAGCTGGGCACCGCCACCCAGCGCGCGGTGCCGGCCGGCGCCGTCAGCCCGAGCGTCGCGGACCTGAAGCCGGGTGAGACCAAGACCCTCAAGGTCCAGCTCACCACCCCGGGCACCAGTGGCGACTCCAGCCAGGCGATCACCGTCGCCAGCTCCAACGGCACCGCCACCAGCGTTCCGGTCGTGCTGCGCAGCCTCGTCCCGGTCAACCAGGGCAAGGGCACCTTCACCGGCACCATCACCGGTGGCAACGGCCGCAACGCCTCGCCGACGCAGAGCTTCGCGTACGCCTTCGACGTCCCGAAGGGCCAGAAGGACCTGCGGGTCGGCGTCACCGTCGCCAAGGACCCGAAGCTGCTCATGCAGGGCGCGCTGATCAGCCCGAACGGCACCCCGATCGACATCGAGGGCAACGGCCTGCTCGACGCGCAGGGCAACCTGACCGGCACCACCGCCGGCGTCTCGGCCACCACCGTCAACCCGGCCGCCGGCCGCTGGCGGTTCGTCCTGAACGTGCTCGGCCCGGTCAGCGGCCAGGAGCTCGCCCAGGACTTCACCGGCACCGTCGCGTTCAACCAGAACGTCGCCACCGCCGCCGGCCTGCCGAACGACCCGCACGCCAAGCTGGCGGCCGGCAAGCCGGTGACCGTCCAGGTGAACTACACCAACAACACCGTCGCCACCCAGAAGATCTCGGCCGACGGCCGCCTGGACCGCCGCACCGACCTCCCGCTGGTGCCGCAGGGCGCCTCCGCGACGGTCACCCTGCCGCTGAGCCTCACCTCCGCGGTGCCGTCCTTCCTCGTCCCGCCGGGCACCGACCAGCTGAAGGCGGTGGCGGCCTCCTCGACGCCGGCCCACCTGGAGCTGTCCGGCACCACCGGCTCGCCGGACCTCTTCGGCGACCTGAAGAAGGCCCAGGACGGTTCGACCATCTCGGTCGTGACCGACAACGGCAGCGCGTCGCAGCCGGTCCTCCCCGGCGTGTGGGGCACCTTCCTGCAGCAGGTCGGCCCGTTCGGCACCGCCGGCGCCCCGGCCGGCACCGCCACCATCACCGCGACCGCGCACACCCAGGCGTTCGACCCGGCGCTGACCTCCAGCACCGGTGACCCGTACGCCCTGGCGGTCAACGCCTCGGCCCCGGCCGCCAACCCGGTGACCGTCCCGTCGGGCGGCAAGGGCTCGCTCCAGGTGACCGTCACTCCGACCGGTCCGAAGGGCAGCACCGTCCACGGCGTGCTGTACCTGGTGTCCGCCCCCAGCTCGGTGGCGACCGCCAACAACACCCTGGGCACCACCGGTTCGGTGCTCGCGGCGATCCCGTACAGCTACACGGTGAACTGACCTTCCATCACCGCGCCGAGGCCGCACCGGAGTTCCGGGGCGGCCTCGGTCGTTTCCCCGGGGCCGGCGGGAATACCCCGCGCTCCCGGCGGTGTTGTGCCGGGCAGGACCGGGGCGAAGCGGATGTGCCGGCCCTTCCACCGGACCGGGAGCGGGACTTGAACGACGCGATCAAGCACAGCCACGTCGAGGTGAACGGCGTCCGTCTGCACGTCGCGGAACAGGGCGAGGGCCCGCTGGTCCTGCTGCTGCACGGCTTCCCCGAGAGCTGGCACTCCTGGCGCCACCAGTTCGCCCCGCTCGCCGCGGCCGGCTACCGGGTCGTCGCCCCCGACCAGCGCGGCTACGCCCGCAGCGAGCAGCCCGAGCGGGTGGACGCGTACTCCCTGCTGCACCTGGTCGGCGACGTCACGGCGCTGATCGGCGCGCTCGGCGAGGAGCGGGCCGTCGTGGTCGGGCACGACTGGGGCGCGCCGGTCGCCTGGGCCACCGCCGCGCTGCGGCCGGACCTGGTACGCGGGGTCGCCGGGCTGAGCGTGCCGCCGCTGCCCAGCGGGCCGCGGCCGCTGCGGGAGTCCCGGGAGAACTTCGGCGAGGGCTTCTACCAGATCTACTTCCAGGAGCCGGGCCGCGCCGACGCCGAACTGGCGGCCGACGTGAAGTCCAGCTTCCGCCGCATCCTGGGCGGTGGCCTGCTCCGCGAGGGGAAGCCGCAGCCGTGGGTCGTCCCCGAGGGCAAGGCCCTGCTGGACACCATCCCGGAGCCGGCGCAGCTGCCGGCCTGGCTCACCGAGGCGGACATCGACGCCCTCGCGGCCGACTACGCCCTGCACGGCGAGCACGCCTTCACCGGCGGGCTCAACTGGTACCGGAACATCGACCGCAACGCCGAACTGATGGCCGCCTTCGACGGCGTGACGATCGACGTGCCGGCGCTGTACGTGGCCGGCGAACAGGACATGGTGAACGCGCTCGTCCCGCCGGCGGTGCTGGCCCACCTGCTGAGCCGGGTGCCCAAGCTGCACCGCCACGTCCGGCTGCCGGACACCGGGCACTGGACGCAGCAGGAGCGCCCGGCGGAGGTCAACGAGGCGCTGCTCGACTTCCTCAAGCACCTGGACGCCTGACGCCCGCCCGGCTCCGGCCCGGGTGCCGGGTCGGAGCCGGGCGGCGGAGGTCCGGCGGCGCGATCAGTGGTGGTGGTGGCTGCCCATGGGGTGGTCGCAGGCGCGGCACCTCCGGATGAAGAGGAGGCTCAGGCCGACGGTGACCACCGCACCGAGTGCCACCCCGGTACCCCGCACCGTCTTGCGGGCCGCGTTGCCGCCGATCGAGCCGGTGCACCGCGAGCAGTTCTGGCATCCGGTCCGGACCGGGATCTTCTTCCCCACGACGCTTCCTCCCAGGCGAGGTCCCGACCACCGGCCGGGCTCGTGAACGTCCCGCAGCAGCTTATAACTTGAGCTGCCCGTTCATGACTTGAGCTGCCCGTCCTCGCCCGGCGAACGATCATCCGCCCGGCGAACGATCATCCGCTCGACGGACCGGCCCCGTACGGGTCGAGGAGTTCGGCCACGAGCCGGCGTGCGTACGCGGGATCGAGGCCGGCCGGGCGGAAGAGGATGCGGTACATCAGGGGGGCGACGACGCCGTCCATGACCGTCTCGACGGCGGGGGTGTCCTCCCCGCGGCCGCCCGCCCGGCTCAGCACGGCGTCGACCTGTTCGGCCGCGTAGTCCGAGCACTGGCCGGCGTTGCCGCCGTCCGGGTCGCCGAGCAGGGCGTCGCGGATGTAGGCGCGGCCCGAGGGGGAGGCCATCTCGTCGAGGAACTGCTCGGCCCAGGCCGTCAGGTCGGACCGCAGGTCGCCGAGGTCCTCCGGTGCCGCGTCGGGCCGCAGGCGCTCCACGGCGACGTCGGACAGCAGCTCCTGGAGGTCGCCCCAGCGGCGGTAGACCGTCGACGGGGTGACGCCCGCGCGCTGCGCGACCAGCGGCACCGTCAGCGCGTCGCGGCCCACCTCGGCGAGGAGTTCACGCACAGCGGTGTGCACCGATGCCTGGACCCGGGCGCTGCGCCCGCCGGGGCGCACCATCTGTTTGCGACTCATGATAAACACCTTAAAGCACAATCCTTGCGTTTACGGGTGCCGGGGTGCCGGGGCGCTCGCCTCGGAGCCGGGCCGGGCCGGCGCCGTCCGGCCCGGCCCGCCTGCTGTTCTCAGACCGCCGGCGCGAGCGCCCGCGCGGGCTGCGTCCGCTCGTAGGCGTGGCCGACCCGCAGCAGCGTGCGCTCCCCGAGCGGCCGGCCGAGCAGCTGCATGCCGATCGGCAGGCCCGCCGCGTCCCGGCCGACCGGGACGGACAGGGCGGGCACCCCGGTGATGTTGGCGGGGGCGGACAGGCGCACATAGGCGTCGGGGACGCCCTCGACCGTGCCGTCGGGCCAGGTGACGGTCTCCTGGTCGGCCCGTACCGCGGTGACCGGGACGGTCGGGGCGGCGATCACGTCGACCTCCTCCAGCATCCGGGCCCACTCCCGCCGCATGAGCGTCCGGGAGCGCTGGGCGCGCAGGTAGTCCCCGGCGGTCATCAGCTCGCCGGCCTCCAGCAGGACGCGGACGTCCGCCTGGTACAGCTCGGGCACCGCCCGCAGGGAGTGCTCGTGGTAGGCGGCGGCCTCCGGTGCCACCAGCCCCCACAAGGTCGCCTGGAGGTAGCGGGTCATCGGGATGTCGACGTCGACGAGTCGTGCGCCGAGTGCCTCCAGGTGCCCGATGGCGCGCCGGACGGCGGCCTCCACCTCCGCGTCGACGTGGTCGAAGTAGTAGCTGCGCGGCACGCCGACGCGCAGCCCCGCCAGGTCCGTGCCCGCGCCCGGCCGGTGGTCCACGGCGGGGGCGGCCAGCGAGGCGGGGTCGCGCGGGTCGTGTCCGGCGAGGGCGTCCAGGACGAGGGCCGTGTCCTCGACGGTCCGGGCGATCGGGCCGACGTGGTCCAGCGACCAGGACAGGGACGTGACGCCGTGGCGGGGGACGAGGCCGTAGGTCGGCTTGAGGCCGACGACCCCGTTGAGCGCGGCGGGCACCCGGATCGAGCCGCCGGTGTCGGTGCCCAGCGCGAAGGTCGCGGCGCCCGCGGCGACGGCGACGGCGGATCCGCCGCTGGAGCCGCCGGCGACCCGCTCGCGGTCCCAGGCGTTGCCGGTCTGCGGGGTGGTCAGGCCGTACGCGAACTCGTGGGTGTGCGTCTTGCCGACCAGGATCGCGCCGGCCGCGGCCAGGCGGGCGGCGACCGTGCTGTCGGTCTGCGCGCGGTGGTCGGCGCGGACCCGGGAACTGGCCGTGGTGGCGAGCCCGGCGACGTCGATCAGGTCCTTGAGCCCCATCGGCGCGCCGTGCAGCGGCCCCCGGTGCAGGCCGCGCGCCGCTTCCTGCTCGGCCTCGCGGGCCGCCCGGCGCGCCCGCTCCGCGGTGACCGCGACGTAGGCGCCGAGGTGCGGTTCCACCTGCTCGATGCGGTCGAGGACCGAGTCCACCAGTTCGACGGGGGACAGTCGCCGGGCCCGGATCTCCTCCGCGGCGGCGGTGAGGGAGAGCTCATACGGCCGCATCGTGCTCCTCCTCTTCCGTGTCGTGGGCGCTTTCCGCGCGGTAGGCGCTCGCGGGCGGGGTGTCCCCGAAGTCCAGCTCCCGCAGGACAGCGACGACGGAGAGCAGCTGGTTGGCGGTGGCCGCGACCGCGTCGTGGCGGTCGGCGGGCAGGGGGAGCCCGGCCCGGGCGGCCCAGCGGGCGGCCTCGGGCGGCGTGAGGTCGGTGGTGGGTGGTTCGCCTGAGGGGCGTTCGGCGGAGGACATGGGCGTTCTCTCCTGATCGGGGCTGGCGCGAGATGGCGCCCGCAGCAAAAGCTAACCGTTTGCGTTAGTCGGACTGTAGGTCCTACGATGGCTTAACGCAAACAGATTGCGTTTACGGGAGGAGCCCCCATGTCCAGCGCCACGTCCGACGCCCCCGCCCCCGCCTGGACGGTGGGCGGCGTCACCGTCCACCGCATCGACGAGACCCTCCTGCCACCCGCGACCGGGCCCTGGCTGCTGCCCGAGGCCACCCCCGAGGTGGTGACCGGCCACGACTGGCTGCACCCCCACTTCGCCGACCACGAAGGCGTCCTGCACCTCGACAGCCACAGCTTCGCGTTCACCGTGGGCGGGCTGCGCGTCCTCGTCGACACCGGCATAGGCAACGGCAAGGAGCGGGCCAACCCGGCCTGGCGCCACCTGCGGACCGACTACCTGGAGCGCCTCACCGCCGCCGGCTTCCCCCCGGACTCCGTCGACCTGGTGATCCTCACCCACCTGCACGCCGACCACGTCGGCTGGAACACCCGGGAGGTGAACGGCGATTGGGTCCCCACCTTCCCCCACGCCCGCTACCTCACCTCCCGCACCGAGCGGGAGTTCTGGGCCGGGTACGACCTGGAGGAGGCGCGCCGGCAGATGTTCCTCGACTCCGTGATCCCGGTCGAGCGGGCCGGGTTGCTGGACCTCGTCGACGTCCCGGCCGAGGGTGTCGAGATCGCCCCGGGCCTGCGCCTGATCCCCACCCCCGGTCACACCCCCGGCCACGTCGCCGTCGAACTGACCAGCCGGGGCGAGGCGGCGCTGATCACCGGTGACTGCATCCACCACCCGGTCCAGCTCGCCCACCCCGCCATCGGCGCCTGCGTCGACATCGACCCGCGGCAGTCCGAGGCCTCGCGCCGCAAGCTCCTCGGCTCCCTCGCCGACACCGACACCCTCCTGCTCGGCACCCACTTCGCGCCGCCCACCGCCGGCCGCGTGCTCACGGACGGGGACGCCTACCGGTTGCTGCCCGTCCCCTCGGCCTGACGCCGCGTTCGACCTCCCCAGGACGCTCGCACCCCTTCACCGGTCCTGCGCCCGGGGCCCGTCGACCGCACACCCGTCTCGATTGGGACGGGCGCGCGGGGTGGGGGTGGTGAGCCGGAGTCGGTTCCCCGGGGCTCGATTCCCGCGCGATCTGTCGTTTATCTGGCGATACCGCCTCTGAGCTGCGAAATCCTGCTGGCAGCAGACGTCGGTGATCCCCTAGAGTCGGCGCGCCCGCCCCGGTCGGGGCGCTGGCGGCACCGGCGTGCGAGTCCGAGCACGCGGCGATTCCAGGAGTTGACGATCTGATGGTGTGTGTGGCGTGTGGGGCGCGTCCCGCGGGGACCGAGAGCCGACGCTGCTTCGGCTGCGCGGAGGCGGCCCCGGGCTGGGCGGCGGCGCTCCGACCGGCGAACGGCCTTGCCGTGGCGGTCTACGTCCTGCTGGGGTTGAACGCGGTGTTGGCGGCGGCGGCGGTCGTGGCCGACGTCTGGGGCGATGTCCTGTTGGGCCGGTTGGTGGACGGCTCGGGCGACATCGGCCTTGACGAATTCGATGCCCTGGACTCCCTGGCGAACGGGCTGGACAAAGCCGTCATTCCGCTGATGATGGTCACCGCCGTGCTGTTCATCATCTGGTTCTACCGCATCCGCCAGAATGCCGACCTGCTGCTGCCGAACGGGCACCGCCTCGGACGCGGCTGGACCATCGGGGCCTGGGTCACCCCGGTCGTCCTGCTCTGGTTCCCCTGGCAGCTGATGGTGGACTGCTGGCGGGCGAGCGCTCCGCTGGACGCGGAGGGACGGCGTCGCGCGGTGTCGGAGAAGGTCCTGGTCCTGTGGTGGTCCACCTGGATCGGCGCGCTGGTGGTCAACCGGATCGCCAACTCGAAGATGAAGTACGTGGACGTGACGGTGCTCGCCAGCCTGGGGGACTTGCGCGAGACCATTCGGGTGGAGGCCGCCGGCTCGGTGCTGCGCCTGGTCGCGGCCGTCGCGGCGATCGTGGTGGTCCAGCGGCTGACGGCCATGCAGTCGGCGCGCCGGGCCGACATCAACCCGCTGGCCGCCAGGGCCGCGCAGGTGGCGGCCGAGGAGGCCCGGGCGCAGGCGCAGGCGCAGGCTCAGGCGTAGGCCCAGGCTTCGGCCGCCACGGCAACGGACTCGGAAGCTCCCTAGTGCTGCTCTGCGGAAGTTCGTGGAGGGGTGTTGATCAGATAGCCAGTCCGCTGAGGTAGAGGCCGCCTGCGCAGTCGAGGGCTTCTTCCGG
>NZ_JBHXTQ010000082.1:0-40022 GCF_042677305.1 Kitasatospora sp. NPDC127121
GCTCGTATTTGTGAATACGCCACCCCCGCCACCCCGGGGCGGGCGGGGGGGTTGGTGGGCGGGCCGGTCATCGACGTGCCCCCCCACGAGTGGGCCCCGTGACGCGCCGCCGGACCCCTCCCCGGCGGCGTGTCACGGTCAGGCTTCCGCCGTCACCGTGCCGCGGGCGTCTCACGCTCCGGCGCCCGCCGTCACCGCGCCACCGGCACCCGCGCCGTCACCGCACCGCGGGCACCCGGTGGATCCGCAGGAAGGCGTCGACACCGAGCGCCGAGATCCGGGCGAGCTCCTCGTCCGACACTGGCAGGGCGCCCCAGAACGAGCGCTCGGCGACGCCGTGGAAGGTCAGCAGCGTGAACTGCTCGGCGGTCTGCGGGGCGTCGTCGACGGCCAGCAGGCCTCGGTCCGCGATCGCCTCGAACCGCTGCGCGAGGTCGCGCTGCGAGGCGATCGGGCCGGCCTCCAGCCACGCCTCCAGGACGTCGGCCGGGATGTTGGCGACCTCGGCGCGGATGGCCCGGCCGAGCGCGCCGCGATCCCCGGCCGAGAGGACGGCCCGGGCCCGTTCGACCGCGAAGTCGGTGAGGTCCTGGCGCAGGTCCACCACCCGGTCGAGGTACTTGTCCATCAACTCGCGTATGACCTCGGTCAGTTCGGCCGAGTCCTGGAGTGCGACGGAGAGGAAGAGGGTCTCCTTGTCGGCGAAGTGGTTGTAGACCGTGCGCTTGGACACCCCGGCCTCCGCCGCGATCGCGTCCATGCTGGCTCGGACATAGCCCTCGCGCCCGAACACCGCCGTCGCGGCCCGCGTGATCGCCTTGCGCTTCTCCGGCCGTCCCGCTCCGCCCGTCGCCGCCACGGCGCCACTCCTCATCTACCGGGGCTCTCGAAAACTGCCCGGTGTAGTGTCTCCCGAGCCCGCCTGAGCCGGGTTGCCATCGAACAAGGGTGCTCTATGCTGCCTACAACCTCTACACCCGTGTAGAGGGAATTCAACAGCACGCCTGCCCCCGACCGGAAAACGGAAGCCGAGCGCGGGAACCGGCCGGCCGAACAGCAGCGTCCAGAAGTGGCAGCGCACAACGGCTCATCACACGAGGACCGGGCGCAGGCGCCACAGGGGCGCAGAGCACGGGAACACCGGGGGTGAGTGCGTGGCGGGGCGGCGAGGACGGACGTCCAACCAAGAGGCACGCGGGCGAACGCCCGGCCAGGAGACGCAGGCGCGGACGACCGACCAACGGACGACCGGCCAGCGGACGACCGGCCGGCAGGCACCGGGGCGGACGACCGACCAGCGGACGCCGGGGCGCACCTCCGACCAGGGAGCCCGCCGGCGGGCGAACAAGGCCCCCGCCCGCCCCCGCCCCTTCCCCGGCGGAGCGGCCCTGCCCGTGGCCCTGGCCGTGGGGCTGCCGGCGGCAGGCGCCGGGATCGACGAGCTCTCCGGCCCCGGCATGGGGACGGCCTTCCTGGTGGGCGCCGTGCTCGGCACCGGCCTGGCGGCCGCACTCAGCAGCCGCAACGGCTGGTGGTGGGTCCTCGCCGCCTCCCCGCTGCTGGTCCTGGGGGTGACGGCCGGCGCGGAACTGCTGGCCAACGGCGACGCCTACCAGGGCAAGAACCTGGCCACCGGCTCCGCGAAGTGGGTGGTCCACGACTTTCCCGTGATGGCCGCGGCCGTCGCAACGGCCGCCCTGGTGATCGTGGTCCGGCTGGTCCGGGACCGGAGGAGGGACCATGGCTGAGAACCCGCAGACCCGGGACGGCGGCCGCACCGCCGCGCCCCCGACCCGCCGCACCTCCCCCCTGCTGATCGCGGGCCGGACGCTGGCCTGCTCGGTCGCCCTGGCGGTGTTCGCCGCCAGCGGGGTGGTCTGGTACGGGGTGACGTCCCTCACCGACGGGATGACCACCTCCAACGCCATCGCCGAGACCAAGAAGAACGCGCCCAAGCACCTCGACAACTCGGTCAACATCCTGCTGATCGGCCTCGACAGCCGCAAGAACATGGACGGGACGGACCTGCCGCCGGAGTTCGTCCAGGACGAACTGCACGCCGGCCACAGCTCCGACATCGGCGGCTACAACACCAACTCCCTGATCCTGCTGCACATCCCCGCCGGCGGCGGCAAGGCGCAGGCCGTCTCCATCCCCCGTGACGACTACGTCATGACCTACACCGGGGACGGCAAGCAGGCCGGCATGCGCAAGATCAAGGAGGCCTACGGCGAGGCCAAGGAGAAGGCCACCCCGGCCCTCCAGGCGAAGGGACTCAAGGGCGCGGACCTGGAGAAGGCCGGCCGCGACGCCGGCCGGGCGGCCACCATCCAGACCGTGCAGAAGTTCCTCGACCAGCCCGTCGACCACATAGCCGAGGTCAACCTGATGGGCTTCTACGACATCGCCAAGGCCGTCGAGCCGATCGAGGTCTGCCTCACCCACGACACCAAGGACCCGGCCATGGAGGGCCAGGGCTCCGGCGCCGACTTCCACAAGGGCATCAACAAGCTCAACGCCTCCCAGGCGCTCTCCTTCGTCCGCCAGCGCCACAACCTGGACGGCCCGGACGGCAACAGCGGCGACTTCGCCCGCACCCACCGCCAGCAGGCCTTCATCTCCTCCGTCGTGCACAAGCTCAAGCAGGACGGCGTCATCAGCGACCTCGGCAAGCTGCAGCAGCTGTTCGGCGTGGTGCAGAAGGACCTGGTCATCGACAACGAGTGGAACGTCCTCGACTTCGCCCAGCAGGCCCCCAACCTCACCGGCGGCAACGTCGAGTTCAACACCCTGACCTTCGACGGCTTCGGCACCCGCAACGGCCAGGACGTCAACCTCGTCACCCCCGCGAAGCTCCAGAAGGTCGTCAAGCAGATCTTCGGCTACGCCGACTCCGCCCCGGCCGCCCCCGACGCGGCGGGCGACACGCCCACCCCGGCGGCCTCCTCCGCGCCGGCCACGACCCCGCCGCCCACCACCAAGGCCGCCGCCCCCACCACCGTGGACGTCTTCAACGCCTCCACGGCCGCCGGGGTCTCCTCCACCGCCGAGTCCAAGGCCCTGGTCGCGATGGGCTTCAAGGCGGGCAAGACCGGCAGCGCCGCCGCGAAGCCCAAGACCACCACCGTGGCCTACGGCAAGGGCGCCAAGGAGGCGGCCGACCAGATCGCCGCCCGCTACGGCGTCACCGCCACGGAGTCCGCGTCGGCCCCCGCCGACCGGGTGGTCGTCACCCTCGGCACCGGCTTCACCGGCGCTACCGACGACAAGACCGGCGCCGCAGCGCCGGGCGGCGGCGCGACCGGCTCCCCGTCCGACCCGGCGGCCAACCTGCCCGTGCAGGGCCCGTCGGTCGACGCCCAGAGCGACGGCGGCATCCCCTGCGTCTTCTGACACACCGCACCTGACGCACCGCACCGAGCCGTAGGGAGGCTCCCACCCGGGAGCCTCCCTACGGCTTTTCCCCGCGCCTTCCCCCGCGTCCGGGCCCAGGCCGCACATCCCTCGCGCAATTCTCCGTACTATGTATAGTGTACTGCGTACGGGATAACCGCGCGCTCGCGCCGACGAGAGGGCTCCGCCATGCAGATCACCACCACCACCCTCGCCCTGACCGTCGAGGACGTCACCGCCTCCGCCGCTTTCCTCCAGCGGCACTTCGGCTACACCGAGGAGATGTCGGCCGACGGCTTCGTCTCGCTCCAGCACCCCGGCGGCGGGGTCAACGTCGTCTGCCTGCGACGCGGCCTGGAGGTGCTGCCCGAGGGCCAGCGCGACCGGACCGCGTCCGGCGTCATCCTGGCGTTCGTCGTCGAGGACCTCACCGGCGAGGAGCGGCGGCTGCGCGGCGAAGGGGTCGAGATCACCCTGCCGCTGCGCGAGGAGCCGTGGGGCGAGAAGCTGTTCCAGGTCACCGACCCGAACGGGGTCGTGATCGAACTGGTCGAGTGGGCCAAGCAGTAACCACGCGCCCGAGCAGTGACCGCGCGCCCGAAGCGACGGCGCCCCCTCGGCCGATGGCCGAGGGGGCGCCGCGGTGACCGGACCAGGCCGGACCGGTCAGTCCACCGTCCAGGTGTCGCCGCCCGCCAGCAGCGCGGCCAGGTCGCCCGGCCCGCGATCGGCCTGCGCGGCCGCCAACTGCCCCGCCATCAGCTCGTCGTAGACAGGCCGCCGCACATCGCGCAGGACACCGATCGGGGTGTGGTGCAGGGTGTCGGCGTCGGCGATCCGGGACAGCGCGAAGGCCGCCGTCGGGTTGGCCGCGTGCGCGTCGTGGACCAGCACCTGCGCCTCGTTGTCCGCCGTCACCGGGGCGGTGAACAGCTCGCCGTCCGGGCCGCGGAACACGCCGCCGGCCAGGTCCGCGCCGAAGCGGATCGGCTGGCCGTGCTCCAGCCGGATCAGCGCCTCGTCCCGGGTGCCGGGCTGCTTCAAGGCCTCGAACGCACCGTCGTTGAAGATGTTGCAGTTCTGGTAGATCTCCACCAGCGCGGTGCCCTCGTGCGCGGCCGCCGCCCGCAGCACCGACTGCAGGTGCTGGCGGTCCGAGTCGATCGTCCGGGCGACGAAGGACGCCTCGGCGCCGATCGCCAGCGAGAGCGGGTTGAACGGCGCGTCCAGCGAGCCCATCGGCGTCGACTTGGTGATCTTGCCCAGCTCGCTGGTCGGCGAGTACTGGCCCTTGGTCAGGCCGTAGATCCGGTTGTTGAACAGCAGGATCTTCAGATTGACGTTGCGCCGCAGCGCGTGGATCAGGTGGTTGCCGCCGATGGACAGCGCGTCGCCGTCCCCGGTCACCACCCACACGCTCAGGTCCTGCCGCGCGGACGCCAGCCCGGTCGCGATCGCCGGCGCGCGCCCGTGGATCGAGTGCACCCCGTAGGTGTTCATGTAGTACGGGAAGCGCGAGGAACAGCCGATCCCGGAGACGAACACGGTGTTCTCGCGCTTGATGCCGAGCTCCGGCATGAAGCCCTGCACCGCCGCCAGGACGGCGTAGTCCCCGCAGCCGGGGCACCAGCGCACCTCCTGGTCGGTCTTGAAGTCCCGTGCGCTCTGCGGTTCTTCGGCCTTGGGCACCAGGCGCAGGGAGGGGAAGCCGTTCTCGCTCATCGGTGGTCCTCCTCGTCCAGGGTGCCGATCGCCGCCGACAGCACGTCAGCCAACTGTGCCGCCTTGAACGGCAGTCCACGCACCTGGTTGTAGGACTCCGCGTCCACCAGGTACTTCGCCCGCAACAGCAGCGCGAGCTGGCCGAGGTTCATCTCCGGCACGACGACCTTCTCGTAACTCCTGAGCACCGCACCCAGGTTGGCCGGGAAGGGGTTCAGGTGGCGCAGGTGCGCCTGGGCGACCTCCCCGCCGTCCGCCCGCACCCGCCGCACGGCCGCGGTGATCGGCCCGTACGTCGAACCCCAGCCGAGCACCAGCACCCGCGCCTCGCCGCTCGGGTCGTCGACCTCCACGTCGGGGACGGCGATCCCGTCGATCTTCGCCTGCCGGGTGCGGACCATGAAGTCGTGGTTCGCCGGGTCGTAGGAGATGTTCCCCGTCCCGTCCTGCTTCTCGATCCCGCCGATCCGGTGCTCCAGCCCCGGCGTGCCGGGCAGCGCCCACGGCCTGGCCAGGGTCTTCGGATCCCGCAGGTAGGGCCAGAACGAGCCGTCCTCGCGGTTCGGACCGGTCGCGAAGTCCGGGCTGATCAGCGGGAGTTCGTCCACCTCCGGGATCCGCCACGGCTCCGAGCCGTTCGCCAGATAGCCGTCCGAGAGCAGGAACACCGGCGTCCGGTACGTCACCGCGATCCGCGCCGCCTCCAGCGCCGCGTCGAAGCACTCGGCCGGCGTCGCCGGGGCGACGATCGGCACCGGCGCCTCGCCGTTGCGCCCGAACATCGCCTGCAGCAGGTCCGCCTGCTCCGTCTTGGTCGGCAGGCCGGTGGAGGGGCCGCCGCGCTGGATGTCCACGACCAGCAGCGGCAGTTCCAGCGACACCGCCAGGCCGATCGTCTCGCTCTTCAGCGCCACCCCGGGGCCCGAGGTCGTCGTCACGCCCAGCGCGCCGCCGAAGGACGCGCCGAGCGCGGCGCCGATCCCGGCGATCTCGTCCTCGGCCTGGAAGGTGCGGACCCCGAAGTTCTTGTGCCGGCTCAGCTCGTGCAGGATGTCCGAGGCCGGCGTGATCGGGTACGAGCCCAGGTACAGCGGCAGCCCCGAGCGCTGCGCGGCGGCGATCAGGCCGTAGGAGAGCGCCAGGTTCCCCGAGATGTTGCGGTAGCGCCCGGCCGGGAGCTTCGCCGGCGGCACCTCGTAGGAGACCGCGAAGGTCTCCGTGGTCTCGCCGAAGTTCCAACCCGCCTTGAACGCGCTGATGTTCGCCTCGGCGATCTGCGGCTTCTTCGCGAACTTGCTGCGCAGGAAGGTCTCCGTCCCGTGGGTGGGGCGGTGGTACATCCAGGACAGCATCCCCAGCGCGAACATGTTCTTGGCCCGCTCGGCGTCCTTGCGCGCCAGCCCGCTGTCCTTCAACGCCTCCAGGGTCAGCGTCGTCAGCGGCACCTTGTGCAGGTGGTAGCCCTCCAGCGAGCCGTCGGCCAGCGGATCCGCCGCGTAACCGACCTTCGCCAGCGCGCGCTTGGTGAACTCGTCCGTGTTGACGATGATCTGCGCGCCGCGCGGCAGGTCCTCCAGGTTCGCCTTCAGCGCCGCCGGGTTCATCGCCACCAGCACGTTCGGCGCGTCCCCCGGGGTGAGGATGTCGTGGTCCGCGAAGTGCAGTTGGAAGCTCGACACGCCCGGCAGCGTCCCGGCGGGCGCCCGGATCTCGGCCGGGAAGTTCGGCAGCGTGGAGAGGTCGTTGCCGAACGACGCCGTCTCCGAGGTGAACCGGTCACCGGTGAGCTGCATGCCGTCACCCGAGTCGCCGGCGAAACGGATGATCACCCGGTCGAGTCGGCGAATCGGCTTGCCGTGCCTCGGCGGCGAACCTCCCGGGGCCGTTGGATCGGCGGGCACGGCCGCACCGGGGCGTCCGTCACCACTCCCGGAACGACCACCGTCGCCGTCCGAGCCGTCCACTGCCTCTGACTGATCGACCTGACTGGTCACTGCCGCGGACCTCCTCGAGGGCACACCACCGCGGGCGCGGCCCCGTGCCCCGTCCGCTTGGTGCACCTCCCGCATCCTATGCGCGGGCACTTGATCCCGGACGGAACTCCCACGTGCGGCGGGAAAACACCGGCCCGCGCCCGAACCGCACACGGGGTACAACGTCCGACCGCCGGAGATCATTCCGCGTCCGACGACCGCTCCCCCGGCCCCTGCCTCCGAGCCGCCCGGCCGGCTACGAGTTGAGGTAGGTGAGCACCGCCAGCACCCGGCGGTGGTCCTCCGGGCTCTGCGCCAGGCCCAGCTTCAGGAAGATGTTGCTGACGTGCTTCTCCACCGCGCCGTCCGAGACCACCAGCTGCTTGGCCACCGCGCTGTTGGTGCGGCCCTCCGCCATCAGCCCGAGCACCTCCCGCTCGCGCGGGGTGAGGTTGGCCAGCACATCGCCCTTGCGGCTGCGGCTGAGGAGTTGCTGCACCACCTCCGGGTCCAGCGCGGTGCCGCCGTCGGCGACCCGGACCACCGCGTCCGCGAACTCGCGCACCTCCGCGACCCGGTCCTTCAGCAGGTAGCCGACGCCCCGGGTCGAACCCGCCAGCAGCTCGGAGGCGTACCGCTCCTCCACGAACTGCGACAGCACCAGCACGTTCAGCTCCGGGTAGCGACCGCGCAGCTCGACGCAGGCACGCAGGCCCTCGTCGGTGTGGCTCGGCGGCATCCGCACGTCGGAGACCACGACGTCCGGCAGCTGCCCGGCCGCGGCCAGGTCGTGGATGGTCTTCACCAGAGCGGCGCCGTCCCCGACACCCGCCACGACCTCCAGGCCCCGGTCGGTGAGCAGCCGGGTCAGACCCTCCCGCAGCAGTACGGAGTCCTCGGCTATGACGACACGGCGCATGGTGACCTTCCCGGCAGGGCTGAGCTGACAGAGGCCAGTCTCCCCCATCCGGGCAACCACCCGACCCGCCATCCGCGGATCCGCCGGCCGGGGGCCGCCGCCCGCCGCGCCCCGGTCACATGGTCCGGATCGCCACCGCGTCGCAGAGCCCCTCCAGGGCCGCCTTCGCCGCGCAGTCCGGCAGCGGGGCGAGCAGCGCCCGGGCGTCCTCGGCCTGGCGCAGCGTCTCCCGGCGGGCGCGCTCCAGCGCGGGGTGGCGGCGCAGCAGCCGCAGCGCCTCGGCGTGCAGTTCGTCGTCGGCGAGGTCCAGGGTGAGCAGTTCGCGCAGCCGGGTGTCGGCCGGGTCGGCGGGGTCGGCCGGCATCTGCTCCAGCAGCAGGGTCGGCAGGGTCGGCACGCCCTCGCGCAGGTCGGTGCCGGGCGTCTTGCCGGACTCCTGGCCGTCGCTGGCGATGTCCAGCACGTCGTCGGCCAGCTGGAAGGCGATGCCGATCCGCTCGCCGAACTCGCTGAGGGTGTCCACCATCCACGACTCGGCGCCGGCCATCAGTGCTCCTATCCGGCAGGAGACCGCGATCAGCGAACCGGTCTTGCCGGCCAGCACGTCGAGGTAGTGCAGCAGCGGGTCGCCGTCCGGGCCGGGGCCGCGGGTCTCCAGGATCTGGCCGGTGACCAGCCGCTCGAAGGCGTCGGCCTGCATCCGCACCGCCTCGGGGCCGAGGTCGGCGAGCACCTGGGAGGCGCGGGAGAACAGGAAGTCGCCGGTGAGGATGGCCACCGAGTTGTCCCAGCGGGAGTTGGCGCTGGGGGCGCCGCGGCGCACCGGGGCCTCGTCCATGACGTCGTCGTGGTACAGGGTCGCCAGGTGGGTGAGCTCGACGACGACGGCGGCCGGCACCACGCCGGGCGCCCCCGGGTCGCCGAACTGCGCCGCCAGCAGCAGCAGCAGCGGGCGGAAGCGCTTGCCGCCGGCCTCGATGAGGTGACTGGCGGTGATGGTGATGAACGGGACGTCGCTCTTGACAGCCTCGGCGAGAGCCGTCTCCACCGCGTCCAGTCCGGCCTGAACGTCCCGGGTCAGGTCGCGGTCCTGCACGCTGAGCCCGAAGGGTCCCACGACGGTCACGAAGACCACTCCTCTGTCCCTGGTCGATCTAGCGGCCTGGTCCCTGAGTGCCGCCGCTGGCCATACAGGCAGGGTATCCGGTCACGAGTGGATCACTGCACGGGCGTGCGGATCCTGTCATGATCGGGCCGGATGCCCTGGTCAGGGCGGCTGTGGGGGCAGTACTGCGGTGGGGGCGAATTCAGCTGGAAAACACGGGCCGGAGCCCCTGCGCCGGCAGGCCGGCGGCAAACGCGCGTCCGGACCGCGCGCCGAGGGCGCGGCCCGGACGGGCCCGGGGCGGCGGCGCCGCCCCGGCAGCGGTCAGCGGACGAACAGCGCGGCCTTCGACGCCAGGTCCAGGAAGTACTGCGGCAGCAGGCCGAGACCCAGCGTGACCAGCACCCCCACCCCGATCGCGGTCGCCGTGAAGGCGCTCGGGATCGCCACCGTCGGGCCGCCCGGCTTCGGGTCGGAGAAGAACATCAGCACGATGACCCGGATGTAGAAGAACGCGGCCACCGCCGAGCTCAGCACACCCACGATCACCAGCGGCGTCGCCCCGCCGGCCGCCGCCGCCTGGAACACCGCGAACTTCCCGGTGAACCCGGAGGTCAGCGGGATCCCGGCGAAGGCCAGCAGGAACAGCGCGAACACCGCCGCCACCAGCGGCGAGCGCCGGCCCAGCCCGGCCCAGCTGGACAGGTGGGTCGCCTCGCCCTTGGAGTCGCGCACCAGGGTGACCACGGCGAACGCGCCGAGCGTCACGAAGGAGTACGACAGCAGGTAGAACAGCACCGAGGACAGGCCCTGCTTGTTGGTGGCGATCACGCCCGTGAGGATGAACCCGGCGTGCGCGATCGAGGAGTACGCCAACAGCCGCTTGACGTCCTGCTGGGTGACCGCCAGCACCGCGCCCACCACCATGGTGAGGATCGCCACCCCCCACAGCACCGGCCGCCAGTCCAGCCGCAGGCCCGGGAAGGCCACGTAGAACAGCCGCAGGAACGCCCCGAAGGCCGCGACCTTCGTCGCCGCCGCCATGAAACCGGTCACCGGGGTCGGCGCGCCCTGGTACACGTCCGGGGTCCAGGAGTGGAACGGCACCGCGCCGACCTTGAACAGCAGGCCGACCGCGAGCATCGCCAGGCCGATCAGCAGCAGCGTGTCACTCTGGGTGCTGCTCAGCTGCGCCGGGGTGGTCATCGCCTTGCCGGAGATCACGTCCGAGATGTCGCCGAGCTTCACGCTGCCCGCGTAGCCGTACAGCAGCGCGGTGCCAAACAGGAAGAACGCCGAGGCGAAGGCGCCCAGCAGGAAGTACTTGACGGCCGCCTCCTGGGAGAGCAGCCGGCGGCGCCGGGCCAGCGCGCAGAGCAGGTACAGCGGGAGGGAGAAGACCTCCAGCGCCACGAACATCGTCAGCAGGTCGTTGGCCGCGGGGAACAGCAGCATCCCGCCGACCGCGAACATGGTGAGCGGGAAGACCTCGCTGGTGGCGAAGCCGGCCCGGACCGCGGCCCGCTCCTGCTCGCCGCCGGGGGTGGCGGCGGCCTGGGCCGCGAAGGCGTCGGCGGGCAGGCCGCCCGCCTTGGGCTCCAGCTTCCGTTCGGCGTAGGTGAGCACCGCGACGACGGCGACCAGCAGGATCACGCCTTGCAGGAACAGCGCCGGGCCGTCCAGCGCGACCGACTCCATGGCCAGCAGGTCGACCCGGGTGGAGCCGAAGCCCTGGGAGGCCAGCACCACCACGGCGACGAAGGAGCCGATCAGCCCGGCCAGGGCGAGCGACACCTGCGTCCAGTGCCGGTACCGGCGGGGCACGAAGGCCTCCACCAGGATGCCGGCCACGGCGGCGCCGAACACCACCAGCATCGGGGAGAGCTGGCCGTACTCCAGGTGCGGCGCCGGGATGCTGGCGGTGTTGCCGCCGGCGGCGGCGAGCATGCCGGTGGTGCTCACTTCTGCTCACCTCCTGAGGTGGCGGCGACCGGGTGGGCCGGCGCCGGGTCGGTCTCGTGGACCTGCGAGAGCGTCGCGTTCACCGAGGGGTTGACCAGGTCGGTGAGCGGCTTGGGGTAGACGCCGAGCAGGATGGTCAGCGCCACCAGCGGGGCGACCACGGCCAGTTCGCGGACCTTGAGGTCGGGCATCCCGCCGACGCCGGCCTTCACCGGGCCGGTCATGGTGCGCTGGTACAGCAGCAGGGCGTACAGCGCGGCCAGCACGATGCCGAAGGTCGCCACGATGCCGATCGCCGGATAGCGGGTGAACGTGCCCACCAGCACCAGGAACTCACTGACGAACGGGGCCAGCCCGGGCAGCGACAGGGTCGCCAGACCGCCGACCAGGAACGTCCCGGCGAGCACCGGCGCGACCTTCTGCACCCCGCCGTAGTCGGCGATCAGCCGCGAACCGCGACGGGAGATCAGGAAGCCCGCCACCAGCATCCACGCGGCGGTGGAGATGCCGTGGTTGACCATGTAGAGGGTGGCGCCGCTCTGGCCCTGGCTGGTCAGCGCGAAGATGCCCATGATGATGAAGCCGAAGTGCGAGATCGACGCGTAGGCGACCAGCCGCTTGATGTCCTTCTGGCCGACCGCCAGCAGCGCGCCGTAGATGATCCCGATCACCGACAGGACCAGGATCGCCGGGGCGAAGGTCTTCGAGGCGTGCGGGAACAGCCCGAGGCAGAAACGCAGCATCGCGAAGGTGCCGACCTTGTCCACCACGGCGGTGATCAGCACGGCGGTACCGGCGGTGGCCTCGCCCATCGCGTTCGGCAGCCAGGTGTGCAGCGGCCACAGCGGGGCCTTCACCGCGAAGGCGAAGAAGAAGCCCAGGAACAGCGCCTTCTCGGCGGTGCCGGACAGCTGCAGCTTGCCGTCGGCGATCGCCGAGGTGAGGGTCTGGAGGTCGAAGGTGCCGAAGCCCTGGTCCTGCGCGATCACGTACAGGCCGATCACGGCGGCCAGCATCACCAGGCCGCCGAGCAGGTTGTAGAGCAGGAACTTCACGGCCGCGTACGAGCGCTGGCGCGCCGCGTCGGGGCCGCCGGCCCGGTCCCCGAAGCCGCCGATCAGGAAGTACATCGGGATCAGCATGGCTTCGAAGAACACGTAGAAGAGGAAGACGTCGGTGGCGTAGAAGGAGACGACCACCATCGCCTCCACCGCCAGGATCAGGGCGAAGAAGCCCTGGGTGCGGCGCCTGCCCTCAAAAGTGTCGGGGGCGAAGGTGCCGTCGGGGCCCGCCGGCCCCGGGTCGGCGTCGTGCCAGGAGGCCAGCATCACCACCGGCACCAGGACGGCGGTGAGCAGGGCGAGGACGGCGCCGATGCCGTCCACGCCGAGCGAGAAGGTGATGCCGAAGGAGCGGATCCAGCTGTACGACTCGGTCAGCTGGTAGCGGTCGCCGTGCGGGTCGAAGCGGGTCGCCACCACGGCCGCCAGCACCAGGGTGACGACCGAGACGCCCAGGGCGACGGCCTTGGTGGTCGAGCGGCGGCGCTCGGTCGACCCGGCGGGCAGCGCGGCGGTCAGCACCGCGCCGGCCGCCGGGACGGCACAGGTGGCGGTCAACAACGCGCTCATGGCCGCACCCCCCACGTGGAATCTGCGCGAGTCATCAGACGGACCTCATCAGGAGAGTCGTGGCGACCAGCACCAGCGTGCCGCCGAACATGGAGAGCGCGTACGAGCGGACGAAGCCGTTCTGGATCCGCCGCAGCCGACTGGACACCCCGCCGATGGTGGCGGCCAGGCCGTTGACGAAGCCGTCCAGGCCGCGGCTGTCGAAGTAGACCAGCGTCGCGGTGAGCGCCGAGCCCGGGCGGACCAGGACGGCGTGGTTGAAGTCGTCCTGGAGCAGGTCGCGGCGGGCGGCCCGGGTGAGCGGGGAGCCGACCGGCGCCACCACGGGGACGGCGGAGCGCCCGTACATCAGGTACGAGACGAGGACGCCGGCCAGCATGCAGGCCGTGGTGAGCACGGTGACCACCAGCGGGGCGAGCGGCGAGTTGCCCTCGGAGTGTCCGGTGACGGGCTCCAGCCAGGTCAGGAACGAGTCGTTGAAGGCGAACAGCCCGCCCGCGAAGACCGAGCCGAAGGACAGCAGGACCATCGGGATGGTCATGGTCTTCGGCGACTCGTGCGGGTGCGGGGCATTGCCCTCGGCGTCCGGCTGCCAGCGCTTCTCTCCGAAGAAGGTCAGCAGCATCACCCGGGTCATGTAGAACGCGGTGACGGCGGCGCCGGTCAGCGCGCACAGGCCGAGGATCCAGCCCTCGGTGCCGCCCTTGGCGAAGGCCGCCTCGATGATCTTGTCCTTGGAGAAGAAGCCGGACAGACCGGGGAAGCCGATGATCGCCAGGTAGCCGAGGCCGAAGGTGACGAAGGTGACCGGCATGAACTTGCGCAGGCCGCCGTAGTGACGCATGTTCACCTCGTCGTTCATGCCGTGCATGACCGACCCGGCGCCGAGGAACAGCCCGGCCTTGAAGAAGCCGTGCGTCACCAGGTGCATGATCGCGAAGGCGTAGCCGATCGGGCCGAGCCCGGCCGCCAGCACCATGTAGCCGATCTGCGACATCGTCGACCCGGCCAGCGCCTTCTTGATGTCGTCCTTCGCGCAACCGACGATCGCACCGAACAGCAGCGTGACCGCGCCGACCACCACCACGGCGGTCTGCGCGTCCGGCGCCAGGTCGAAGATCGCCGACGAGCGGGTGATCAGGTAGACGCCGGCGGTCACCATGGTGGCCGCGTGGATCAGCGCCGACACCGGGGTCGGGCCCTCCATCGCGTCGCCCAGCCAGGACTGCAGCGGCACCTGCGCCGACTTGCCGCAGGCCGCCAGCAGCAGCATCAGGCCGATCGCCGTCAGCTTGCCCTCGCTCGCCTGCGCCGCCCCGCCGAAGACCGGTTGGAAGGCGAAGGAGCCGAACTCGGTGAACATCAGCATGATCGCGATCGACAGGCCCAGGTCACCGACCCGGTTGACGATGAACGCCTTCTTCGCCGCCGTCGCCGCGCTCGGCTTGTGCTGCCAGAAACCGATCAGCAGGTACGAGGCGAGGCCCACGCCCTCCCAACCGAAGTACAGCAGCAGGTAGTTGTCGGCGACCACCAGCAGCAGCATGGCGGCCAGGAACAGGTTCAGGTACGCGAAGAAGCGGCGCCGGCGCTCGTCGTGCGCCATGTAGCCCACCGAGTACAGGTGGATCAGCGTGCCGACGCCGGTGATCAGCAGGACGAAGGTCATCGACAACTGGTCGAGCCGGAACGACATGTCGGCCTGGAACCCGTTCACCGGGATCCAGCTGAACAGGTACTGGGTGACGGCCCGGTGCTCGGCCTCGCGGCCCAGCATGTCCCAGAACAGCGCCAGGCCGAAACCGAACGAGAGCGCCGCGAGGGCGGTGGCCAGCCAGTGGCCGAAGCGGTCCAGCGCGCGGCCGCCGAGCAGGAGCAGGGCGGCGCCGGCCAGCGGGGCCGCCACCAGCAGCGGAATGAGAGAGTTCACCGAGGCCCTCCGCCTACAGCTTCATCAGATTGCTGTCGTCGACCGAAGCGGAGTGCCTGGTCCGGAAGATGGAGACGATGATGGCGAGGCCGACCACGACCTCGGCCGCCGCGACCACCATCGTGAAGAACGCGATGATCTGGCCGTCCAGGGTGCCGTGCAGCCGGGAGAAGGTCACCAGGGCGAGGTTCGAGGCGTTCAGCATCAGCTCCACGCACATGAACAGCACGATCGCGTTGCGCCGGATCAGCACTCCGGCCGCGCCGATGGTGAACAACAGGGCCGCGAGGTACAGGTAGTTGACCGGGTTCACTCCGCTCCCCCCTCGTCGGCGCGGCCGTTCAGGCCGTCCTTGCCGTTCAGGCCGTCCTTGGTGTTCAGACCGCCGTTGGCATTCAGACCGCCGTTGCCGTTCAGACCGTTCGGACCGCCGTTGCCGTCCTTGCCGTTCACCGACGCCGGCACCGACGCCGGCACCGGCTCCAGGGACTTGCGCGGTCCGGCGACCGCCGACCGCTCGGACGACGGCCGGCCCAGCCAGTCCGCCGTGGTGTTCTCCAGCTCGGCCATCCGCCGCAGCATCTCCTGACTGACGTCCCGGACCTGGCCGCGCTCGCGCAGCGTCGCCATCACCGAGTCCTCGGCGATCGTGCCGTCCGGCAGCAGCGCCGGAACGTCCACCGCGTTGTGCCGCGCGTACACGCCCGGCGCCGGCAGCGGCGGCAGCTGCAGGTTGTCCACGACCCGCTGGGCGGCCAGCTCGCGCTGCGTCTTCGGCGCCTTCACGTGCTCGCGGTGGGTCAGCACCATCGCACCGATCGCCGCGGTGATCAGCAGCGCGCCGGTGACCTCGAACGCCCACACGTACCGGGTGAAGATCAGCCGGGCCAGGCCCGGCACATTGCCCTCGGCGTTCGCCTCGGACAGGCCGGTGAAGTGGTCCAGCCGCGCGTTGGCGATCCCGGCGATCAGCAGCACGCCGAAGCCCAGCCCGCACAGCACCGCGGCGACCCGCTGGCCCTTCAACTGCTCCTTCAGGGAGTCCTCGCTGGTGACGCCGACCAGCATCACCACGAACAGGAACAGCATCATGATCGCGCCGGTGTACACGACGATCTGCACCACGCCCAGGAACACCGCGCCCTGCGCCATGTAACAGACCGCCAGCGCCATCATCGTGGCCGCCAGGCACAGCGCGCTGTGCACGGCCTTGCGCATCAGCACCATGCCGAGCGCGCCGCCGACCGCGAGCACCGCGAGCACCCAGAACTGGACGGCCTCCCCGACGGAGGTCGTCCCGGTCGCGGCCAGGTTGAGGGAGGTCACTGCTGGACCTCCCGCTCCCGGTCGGTGCGCTCCTGCTGGACCGTCCCGGGCGCCGCCGCGGTGATCTCGCCCCGGTAGTACGCGCCCTCGTCGGCGCCCGGGAAGATCGAGTGCGGGGCGTCCACCATGCCCTCGGACAGGCCGACCAGCAGCTGCTCCTTGGTGAAGATCAGGTCCCGGCGCGAGGAGTCGGCCAGCTCGTACTCGTTGGTCATGGTGAGCGCGCGGGTCGGACAGGCCTCGATGCACAGCCCGCACAGGATGCAGCGGGCGTAGTTGATCTGGTAGACCGCGCCGTAGCGCTCGCCCGGCGAGTAGCGCTCCTCCTCCCGGTTGTCCGCGCCCTCCACGTAGATGGCGTCGGCCGGACAGGCCCATGCGCACAGCTCGCAGCCGACGCACTTCTCCAGGCCGTCCGGGTGCCGGTTCAGCTGGTGGCGGCCGTGGAAGCGCGGAGCGGTGGGCTTCTTCTGCTCCGGGTACTGCTCGGTGAGCCGCTTCTTGAACATGGCCTTGAAGGTCACGCCGAAGCCGGCGGCCGGGCCGAGGATCGACGGCTTGTCGGGCCGTTCGGCCCGCTCCGTCTGGTCGGACGACATCTCGGTTCAGCTCCCTTCGGTATGGTCGGCCCCGTTGAGGGCGTCCTGGAGTTGCTTCGGGGCCCGGCTGCGCCGGCGCGGCACCGGCGGGAGCTCCTGTCCGGGCAGCGGGGGCACCGGGTAGCCGCCCGCCATCGGGTCGAACTCCCCCTTCGGCAGGATTGGTTCGGGCTCGGGTTCCTTCTTCAGGAAGTCCCGCAGCAGGGCGAGCAGCAGGATCGCCCCGACCGGCGCGCCGACGTACAGCACCACCTCGCCGAAGCCGTAGCCCTCGTTGCGCAGCGCCCGCACGCTCGCGATCAGCACCAGCCACACCAGCGAGACCGGGATCAGCACCTTCCAGCCCAGCTTCATGAACTGGTCGTAGCGGAACCGGGGCAGCGTGCCGCGCAGCCAGATGAAGAAGAACAGCAGCAGCTGGATCTTCAGCGTGATCCACAGCATCGGCCACCAGCCGTGGTTGGCGCCCTCCCAGAAGGTCGACACCGGCCACGGGGCCCGCCAGCCGCCCAGGAACAGGGTGGAGGCCACCGCCGAGACGGTCACCATGTTGACGTACTCGGCCAGCATGAACATCGCGAACTTCAGCGATGAGTACTCGGTGTTGAAGCCGCCGACCAGCTCGCCCTCGGCCTCCGGGAGGTCGAACGGCGCCCGGTTGGTCTCACCCACCATCGCGATGATGTACACGATGAACGACACCGGCAGCAGCGCCGCGAACCAGGTCGGCTGCTGGTGCGCCACGATCTCCGAGGTCGACATCGACCCCGAGTAGATGAACACCGCCGCGAAGGACAGACCCATCGCGATCTCGTAGCTGACCATCTGCGCGGCCGAGCGCAGCCCGCCCAGCAGCGGGTACGTCGAACCGGACGACCAGCCGGCCAGCACGATGCCGTAGATGCCGATCGAGGCCGTCGCCAGGATGTACAGCAGCGCCACCGGGAAGTCGGTCAGCTGCATCGCCGTCCGGGTGCCGAAGATCGACACCTCGTTGCCGGCCGGCCCGAACGGGATCACCGCGAAGGCCATGAACGCCGGGACGGCGCAGACGATCGGGGCCAGGATGTAGACCACCTTGTCCGCGCCCTTGACCACCAGGTCTTCCTTGAGCGCGAGCTTCACGCCGTCCGCCAGGGACTGCAGCATCCCCCACGGCCCGTGCCGGTTCGGCCCGATGCGCAGCTGCATCCAGGCCACCACCTTGCGCTCCCAGACGATCGCGATCAGCACCGTCAGGACCAGGAAGCCGAAGCAGAACACCGCCTTCAGCAGCACCATCCACCACGGGTCCTGCCCGAAGAAGTGGAGCGTCTCGTACGGCTGCGGAGTCATCGCTCCTCCCCTTCACTGCCCGCGTCGCCCGCCGCGGCCTCGGCCCGGACGGCCGGCTCGGGGGCGGCCACGGCGATCGTGACCAGATGGCCGACGGTGGTGCCGAGCGCGCGATGGGCGCCGCCCGGCGTGGAGTTGAGCGGGATCCAGACCGTGCGGTCCGGGATCGAGTCGGTGACCTCCAGCGGCAGGGTCAGCGAGCCGGCCGGGCCGGTCAGCCGCAGCGCCCCGCCCTCCCCGCCCGCCTCGGCGCCGGTGTCCTTCGCGCCGATCTCCTTCGCGGTGGCCGGCGAGACCCGGGCCACCGCCCGGTGCCGGGTACCCGCCAGGTGCGGATCGCCCTGCTGCAACGTGCCGTTGTCCAGCAGCTGGCGCCAACCCGCCAGCACCGCCTGGCCGGTGGCCGGGCGGGGCAGCACGCCGGGGTGCGCGGCCGGGTCCGCGGACCGGTCACCCGCCCACGGGGTGAAGTGGTCCAGCTCCAACCGGGCCGCCCGGACGTCCGGCAGACCCAACCGGTGGCCCAGCGCCTCCGCCAGCATGCTCAGCACCCGCAGGTCCGGGTACAGATGGCGGCCCATCTGCTGATCGGGCTTGAGCGCCGCCTCGAACATCCGCAGCCGGCCCTCCCAGTCCAGGAAGGCACCGGCCTTCTCCGCCACCGCCGCCACCGGCAGCACCACGTCCGCGTGCGCCGTCACCGCGGAGGGCCGCAGCTCCAGCGACACCACGAACGGCACCGCCGCCAGCGCCGCGTCGGCCAGCGCCGGATCCGGCAGGTCGTCCGGGTCGACGCCGCCGACCAGCAGCGCGTCCAGCTCACCGTGCGCCGCGGCCGTCAGGATCTGGCCGGTGTCCCGGCCCGGCCCGGACGGCAGCTCCGCCACCCCCCACACCCCGGCGGCCTCCGCCCGGGCGGCCGGAGCCGCCACCGGACGGCCGCCGGGCAGCAGCCCCGGCAGCAGGCCCGCCTCGACCGCACCGCGCTCACCCGCCCGGCGCGGCACCCACGCCAGCCGGGCGCCGGTCGCGTGCGCCAGCCGCAGCACCGCCGTCAGCGCGCCCGGGGCCGCGGCCAGCCGCTCGCCCACCAGGATCACCGCGCCCGGGCCGCGCAGCAGCTCGGCGGCCCGCCCGGCCTCGTCGTTCAGCGGCTCGTCGGCGGCCAGCGCGGCGAACCACTCCGCCTCCGTGCCCGGGGCGGCCGGCAGCAGCGCGCCACGCAGCTTGGCCAGGCCCCGGGAGGCGAACGCCGCCACCGAGTACACCTTCAGGCCCCGGTCGCGGCTCGCCTTGCGCAGCCGCAGGAAGACGATCGGCGACTCCTCCTCCGGCTCGAAGCCCGCCAGCAGCACCGCCGGCGCCTGCTCCAACTGCTCGTAGGTCAGGCCCTCGCCATCCACGTCCACCCCGCGCCCGGCGACGGCGGCGGCCAGGAAGTCCGCCTCCTCGCCGCTGTGCGGGCGGGCCCGGAAGTCCACGTCGTTGGTGCCGAGCACCACCCGCGCGAACTTCCCGTACGCGTAGGCGTCCTCGACGGTCACCCGGCCACCGGTCAGCACCCCGGCGCGGACGCCGCGCAGTCCCTCAGCGGCCCGGGCCAACGCCTCCGGCCAGGAGACGGGCACCAGCTCGCCGTCCACCCGCACCAGCGGGGTCGCGATCCGATCCCGCTGCTGGGCGTACCGGAACGCGAACCGGCCCTTGTCGCAGTTCCACTCCTCGTTGACCGCCGGGTCCTCGCCCGCCAGCCGGCGCAGCACCTTGCCGCGCCGGTGGTCGGTGCGCTGGGCGCAGCCCGCGGAGCAGTGCTCGCACACGCTCGGCGAGGAGACCAGGTCGAACGGGCGGGAGCGGAAACGGTAGGCCGCCGACGTCAGGGCGCCCACCGGGCAGATCTGGATGGTGTTCCCGGAGAAGTACGAGTCGAGCGGCTCGTCGTCCCCGGTGCCGACCTGCTGGAGCGCGCCGCGTTCCAGCAGGTCGATGAACGGGTCCCCGGCGATCTGCTGCGAGAAGCGGGTGCAGCGCGCGCACAGCACGCAGCGCTCCCGGTCCAGCAGCACCTGGGTGCTGAGCGGGATCGGCTTCTCGTAGGTGCGCTTCATCCCCTCGAAGCGGGTGTCGGCGTCACCCGTGGACATCGCCTGGTTCTGCAGCGGGCACTCGCCGCCCTTGTCGCAGACCGGGCAGTCCAGCGGGTGGTTGATCAGCAGCAGCTCCATCACGCCGCGCTGCGCCTTCTCGGCCACCGGCGAACTCACCTGGGTGCGCACCACCATGCCCTCGGCGACCGGGATGGTGCAGGAGGCGACGGGCTTGCGCTGGCCCTCGATCTCGACGATGCACTGCCGGCAGGCGCCGGCCGGGTCGAGCAGCGGGTGGTCGCAGAAGCGCGGGATCTGGGTGCCGATCCGTTCGGCGGCCCGGATCACCAACGTCCCCTTGGGGACCTGCACTTCGACGCCGTCGATGGTGAGCGTGACCAGCTCGACCGCGGCCTTGTCGCCCGTGGAGGTGGATGGCTCTGTGATCGTCACGCGTGCACCTCCCTTTCGGTGGCGGACTGGTGGCCGGGGCGGGGGCCGTCGGCCCAGACGGTGGAGGCGGCCGGGTCGAACGGGCAGCGGCGCTCGGCCAGGTGCTGCTCGTACTCGGCCCGGAAGTGCTGGAGGGAGGAGACGATCGGGCTCGCGGCGCCGTCGCCCAGTGCGCAGAAGGACTTGCCGTTGATGTTGTCGGCGATGTCGAGGAGCTTCTCCAGGTCCCCCTCGACGCCCGCGCCCGCCTCGATCCGCTTGAGCAACTGGACCAGCCAGTAGGTGCCCTCGCGGCAGGGGGTGCACTTGCCGCAGGACTCGTGGGCGTAGAACTCGGTCCAGCGGGTGACCGCCCGCACCACGCAGGTGGTCTCGTCGAAGACCTGCAGCGCCTTGGTGCCGAGCATCGAGCCGGCCGCGCCGACACCCTCGTAGTCCAGCGGGACGTCCAGGTGCTCGTCGGTGAACATCGGGGTGGACGAGCCACCCGGGGTCCAGAACTTGAGCCGGTGCCCGGGGCGGACGCCGCCGCTCATGTCCAGCAGCTGGCGCAGCGTGATGCCCAGCGGCGCCTCGTACTGGCCGGGGTTGGTGACGTGGCCGGAGAGCGAGTACAGCGTGAAGCCGGGGGACTTCTCGGTGCCCAGGCCCTTGAACCACTCCTTGCCGCGGGCCAGGATCGGCGGCACCGAGGCGATCGACTCGACGTTGTTGACCACCGTCGGGCAGGCGTACAGGCCGGCGATCGCCGGGAACGGCGGCCGCAGCCGGGGCTGGCCGCGGCGGCCCTCCAGCGAGTCCAGCAGCGCCGTCTCCTCGCCGCAGATGTAGGCGCCGGCGCCGGCGTGCACGGTGATGTCGAGGTTGACGCCGGAGCCGAGGATGTCCCGGCCGAGCAGCCCGGCCTGGTACGCCTCGGCGACGGCCGCGTGCAGGCGGCGCAGCACCGGGACGACCTCGCCGCGCAGGTAGATGAACGCGTGGTCGCAGCGGATCGCGTAGGAGGCGATGATCATGCCCTCGATCAGCGCGTGCGGGTTGGCGAACAGCAGCGGGATGTCCTTGCAGGTGCCCGGCTCGGACTCGTCCGCGTTGACCACCAGGTAGTGCGGCTTGCCGTCGTTCTGCGGGATGAACTGCCACTTCATCCCGGTGGGGAAGCCGGCGCCGCCGCGACCGCGCAGCCCGGAGTCCTTCACCAGGGCGATCACGTCGTCCGGCGGCATCGCCAGGGCCGCCTTGAGGCCGTCGTAGCCGTGGTGGCGGCGGTAGGTGGCCAGCGTCCAGGGCCGGTCGTCGTCCCAGGAGGCGGACAGGACGGGGGTGAGCAGCTTCTCGGCCGGCTCGGCGGCGGTCATCACGCTTCCGTCCCTTCGTGGCCGGTGCTCTCGTGGCCGGTGCTCTCGTAGCCGGCGCCGTCGTGGCCGATGCCCTCGTGGCGGGGCGCGACGACCTTGGTGCCGCCGGTGCCGGGCAGCGCCTCGCCCTTGGCCAGGCGCAGGCCCGCCAGCGAGGGCGCGCCACCCGCGCCGGACTCGTCGTTGGCACCCGGGCGCTCGTCGGGGAAGCCCGCCAGGATCCGGGCGGACTCCTTGAAGGTGCACAGCCGGGCGCCGCGGGTCGGCCGGACCTCCCGGCCCGCGCGCAGGTCGTCGACCAGCCGCTTGGCGCTCTCCGGGGTCTGGTCGTCGAAGAACTCCCAGTTGACCATCACCACGGGCGCGTAGTCGCAGGCCGCGTTGCACTCGATGTGCTCGATCGAGATCTCGCCGTCCCCGGTGGTCTCGTTGTTGCGCACGCCGAGGTGCTGCTGGAGCTCGTCGAAGATCTGGTCGCCGCCGAGCACCGCGCACAGGGTGTTGGTGCAGACCCCGACGTGGTACTTCCCGGCCGGGCGCCGCCGGTACATGGTGTAGAAGGTGGCGACGGCGGTCACCTCGGCGGTGGTGAGGTCCAACTGCTCGGCACAGAACCGGATGCCGGTCGGGCTGACGAAGCCCTCCTCGGCCTGCACCAGGTGCAGCAGCGGCAGCAGCGCCGACCGGGCCTGCGGGTAGCGGCCGATCAGCTCCGCGGCGTCGGCGGCCAGCCGGGCGTGCACCTCCTCGGGGTACGGTGTGGCCGGCAGCGCCGGCATCCCCAACTGAACGTCTGTCACCGGTCCACGCCTCCCATCACCGGGTCGATCCCGGCCACCGCGACGATCACGTCGGCGACCTGGCCGCCCTCGCACATCGCCGCCATCGACTGCAGATTGGTGAACGACGGATCCCGGAAATGGACCCGGTACGGGCGCGTCCCGCCGTCGCTGACCACGTGCACGCCCAGCTCGCCCTTGGGCGACTCGACCGCCGCGTACGCCTGGCCGACCGGGACCCGGAAGCCCTCGGTGACCAGCTTGAAGTGGTGGATCAGGGCCTCCATCGAGGTGCCCATGATCTTGCGGATGTGGTCGAGCGAGTTGCCCATCCCGTCCGGTCCGACGGCGAGTTGGGCGGGCCAGGCGATCTTCTTGTCGGCCACCATCACCGGGCCCGGCCGCAGCCGGTCCAGGCACTGCTCGACGATCCCCAGCGACTGCCGCATCTCCTCCAGGCGGATCAGGAAGCGGCCGTAGGAATCGGCGCTGTCCGCGATCGCGACCTCGAAGTCGTAGTCCTGGTAGCCGCAGTACGGGTCGGTCTTGCGCAGGTCGTGCGGCAGGCCGGTGGCGCGCAGGATCGGGCCGGTGGCGCCGAGGGCCAGGCAGCCGGGCAGGTCGAGGAAACCGACGTCGACCAGGCGGGCCTTGAACACCGGGTTCCCGGTGGCGAGTTTGTCGTACTCGTGCATCCGGGAGCGCAGGGTCTTCACGCACTCGCGGATCTGGTCGACGGCGCCGGGGGGGAGGTCCTGGGCGAGGCCGCCGGGGCGCACGTACGCGTGGTTCATGCGCAGGCCGGTGACCAGCTCGAAGACGTCCAGGATCAGCTCGCGGTCGCGGAAGCCGTAGATCATCAGGGTGGTGGAGCCGATCTCCATGCCGCCGGTGGCCAGGCAGACCAGGTGCGAGGCGATCCGGTTGAGCTCCATCATCAGCACCCGGATCACGGTGGCCCGGTCCGGGATGTCGTCGGTGATGCCGAGCAGCTTCTCGACGGCCAGGCAGTACGCGGTCTCGTTGAACAGCGGGGTCAGGTAGTCCATCCGGGTCACGAAGGTGGTGCCCTGGACCCAGTTGCGGAACTCCATGTTCTTCTCGATGCCGGTGTGGAGGTAGCCGATGCCGCAACGGGCCTCCTTCACCGTCTCGCCGTCGATCTCCAGGATCAGCCGCAGCACGCCGTGGGTGGACGGGTGCTGGGGGCCCATGTTGACGATGATGCGCTCGTCGTCGGCCCGGCCGACCGCCTCGACCACCTCGCCCCAGTCGCCGCCGGTGACCGTGAAGACCCGGCCCTCGGTGGTCTCCCGGGCCTCTGCCTGCTCGGCTCCTTCGTGGGGACGAGTCCCTTCGTCGTGCCGAGCCTCTTCGTCGTGCCGAGTACTCATCAGCTGTACGACCTCCGCTGGTCGGGAGCCGGGATCTGGGCGCCCTTGTACTCGACGGGGATGCCGCCGAGCGGGTAGTCCTTGCGCTGCGGGTGGCCCAGCCAGTCGTCCGGCATCATGATCCGGGTGAGTGCCGGGTGGCCGTCGAAGACCAGGCCGAAGAAGTCGTAGGCCTCGCGCTCGTGCCAGTCGTTGGTCGGGTAGACGCTCACCACGGAGGGGATGCGCGGGTCGGCGTCCGGCGCGGTGACCTCCACCCGGATCAGCCGTCCGTGGGTGATCGACCGCAGGTGGTAGACCGCGTGCAGCTCGCGGCCCTTGTCGTCGGGGTAGTGCACGCCGCTCACGCCCAGGCACAGCTCGAAACGCAGCGCCGGGTCGTCGCGCAGGGTGCGGGCGGTCCGGAGCAGGTGGGCGCGGTCGATGTGGAAGGTGAGCTCGCCGCGGTCGACGACGGTCTTCTCGATCACCTCGGCCGGGTCCAGGCCCTGCTCCTCCAGGGCGCCCTCCAGCTCGTCGGCGACCTCGTCGAACCAGCCGCCGTACGGCCGTTCGCTCGGGCCGGGCAGCACGATCGGCGCGGCCAGGCCGCCGAAGCCGGAGGTGTCACCGCTGCCCAGGGCGCCGAACATGCCCTGCCGGCGGCCGACCACCTCGACCGGGATCTCGCGGACCGGGTGCTCGCGACGCGTCTCGGGTACCTGCTCGTTCATCGCAGCAGCCCCCGCATCTCACTGACCGGGGTGGCCTTGAGGGCGAGCGCCTCGCCGAGCTCCTCGGCCCGGATCCGGTTCGCGCCCAGCGGCTCGTGCTGGATCTTGTCGTGCAGCTTCAGGATGGCGTCCATCAGCATCTCCGGGCGGGGCGGGCAACCGGGCAGGTAGATGTCCACCGGGACGATGTGGTCGACGCCCTGCACGATCGCGTAGTTGTTGAACATCCCGCCCGAGGAGGCGCAGACGCCCATCGAGATGACCCACTTCGGGTTGGCCATCTGGTCGTACACCTGGCGCAGCACCGGGGCCATCTTCTGACTCACCCGACCCGCCACGATCATCAGATCGGCCTGCCGGGGGGAGCCCCGGAACACCTCCATGCCGAACCGGGCCAGGTCGTAGCGGCCGGCGCCGGTGGTCATCATCTCGATCGCGCAGCAGGCCAGACCGAAGGTGGCCGGGAAGAGTGACGCCTTGCGCACCCAACCGGCGGCCGTCTCCACGGTCGTGAGCAGAAAGCCGCTCGGCAGCTTCTCCTCGATTCCCATCAGATCCCTCTCAATGCCCTCAAGAAGCCCTCAAGTCCTGTGGTACGTCGGCCCGTTCGGGCTTGTCCGCTCGTTCACAAAGGCGGCGGCCACCCCGCGCTCAGTCCCACTCCAGGCCGCCGCGGCGCCACACGTAGGCGTAGGCGACGAAGACCGTGGCGATGAACAGGAGCATCTCGACCAACCCGAAGATCCCCAGGGCGTCGAAGGTCACCGCCCAGGGATAGAGAAAGACGATCTCGATGTCGAAGACGATGAAGAGCATCGCCGTCAGGTAGTACTTGATCGGGAACCGACCGCCGCCCACGGGCTGCGGGGTCGGCTCGATGCCGCACTCGTACGCCTCCAACTTGGCCCGGTTGTAGCGCTTGGGGCCGGTGAGTGAGGCCATCACGACGGAGCCGACCGCGAACGCCGCCGCGATGGCACCGAGTACGAGGATCGGCGCGTAGGCATTCATAGCCCCCGCTCCCTCCGTCCAGTCGTCCTTGACTGCAGATCGGAACCGGCGAGTCACGCTGAGGTGAACCCGCGTTCCGGTTCCCGGGATCCACCTCATGTGAGGCAGTTCACAAAGCCTGGAACGAGCGCATCCTATGCCCGTCGGCTTGTGATCTGCGACACGCAGTTCAACGTCATCTTTGTGATCTACGCCACGATGAGAATCGTGCCGAATATGAACATGCCCAGAGTTGTCGACACAAAGAAGTCAAATGGTCACAACCAGTCGCATTTACTTGTGAAGCGGCTGGTCAGAGCCGCACTCCTATATCAACTATGCGTCGACGGGAGCAAATTTCGAGGCGCCATGTTGACGTGTTATAGCGGCTCACTCTGAGGGGTGGCGGGGGGCCGAACGCTCGCTTGACCCTTCGTTCACAAGCGCGCGAAACGGTCCTTGGGGCCCTCCCCCCTCCCCTCCCCCTCCCCCACCCCGCCCGCCGCCCGCCGCCCGCCGCCCGCCGCCCGCCCGACCCTCTCCTGCGCTGGGCCATGCCCGGCCCAGCGCGCGGCGCCCCGACCTCCGTGCGCTGCCCTTCCCGCGCCGCCTTCCCTGGGGCCCTTTCCTGGGGGCCCTTCCTCGGGGCCGCCGCCCTCTGCCCTCGCGCCCGCGTCCGGGCTCGCCCCACCGTTCACCGGGGCCGGTTACCGGCTACCGGCCCTGCTCCCAGACCCAGGCCGCGATGCCCACCCGGTTACGGGCACCGAGCTTGCGCTGGACGTTGGCGAGGTGGTTCTTGACCGTCCCCGGCGAGATGAACAGCCCCGCTCCGATCTCGGCGTTCGTCGCGCCGTCTGCCACCTGTTCGGCGATCTCCCTTTCTCTCGCGGTCAGTTCCTCGATCGGGCCGGCTATCAGCGGCGCCGCCGCCGAAGGCCCTGCTCCGGCCGTACGGTCGCTCCCGGGCGCCGTCATGTGCCGCAGCAGCCGGACGGTGACCTGTGGACTGATCAACGCGTCCCCGGCCATCGCCGCCCGCACCGCCTCGATCAGCAGCACTGGCCCCGATCGCTTCAGCAGGAAGCCGGCCGCCCCATGCCGCAGGGCCGTATGCACGTACTCGTCCAGGTCGAAGGTGGTCACCACGATCACCTTGCACTCGCCGGCCAGCTGCCTCGTGACCTCCAAGCCGTCGAGCCTAGGCATTCGAATGTCCGCGAGCACGACGTCCGGTCTAAGCCGTCGGGCCTCCTCCACCGCCGCGGCGCCGTCCGCCACCTCCGCCACCACCGACATGTCCGGCTGAACGTCCAGGATCATCCGGAACGCGGTGCGGACATCGGCCTGGTCGTCCGCGACCAGGATCCGGATCGGCCCTGTGCTGCCGATCATTTCCACCTCTCCCCTGAACTGGTCCTCACCGGAATCACTGGTTTCTCCTGACTCTCCTGTCGCTCCTGCCTCTCCAGCGGCAGTCTCGCCGCCACCCGCCAGGCCTCTCGCTCCTCCGTGCCTGCCGCGAACGTGCCGCCGAGCGCCTCCACTCGGGCCGCCAGCCCCGGCAGTCCGCTGCCGCCGCCACCGCGCGGGCGCCCACCCGCGCCGGGTGCGAGTCCGTCGTTCGTCACGGTCAACTCCAGCCACCCGCCCGCGCGACGGGCACGGACCTCGACCGTCCGGGCGCCCGCAGCGTGCCGCCGGACGTTGGTCAGCGCCTCGACCACGATCCGGTGGACCGTGCCCTCCACCTCCCGGGGGACCGGCCCGTCCGGCAGCTCCAGCCGGACCTCGGCGCCGCCCAGGGCGGTGAACCGTTCTGCCACCTCCGCCAGTTCGGCCAGCCCCTGTTGCGGTCCGCGCCCACTCCCCTCCTCCGTGCGCAGCAGCTGAACCGTCCGGTCCAGCGAGGCCAGGGCTCGCTGCCCGGCCTGTTCTATCCGCTCGAACATCTCGACCGCCCGGGCTGGGTCAGCCGCGGCCAGGTACACCCCGGCCTGAGCCTGGGCGACCATGCCGCTCACGTCGTGCGCCACGAAATCGTGCAGGTCGTGGGCCAGTTCGAGCCGCTGGGAACGCCTGGCCTCGGCCACCGCCCGACACCGCCCCTCGTCCAGGCCGCGCAGGTAGAGCCCGGTCAGGACGGCCGGCAGGGCCAGCATCGACCCGAATCCGAAGAGGGTGAGCACGTCTCCGGGCCCGCCGATCGCCTCGAACCGGGACGGCCAGAGCGCGACCGCGCCGCAAGCCGTCCACGTCGCCAGCGCGCACCGGAGGCCGTCCTCGACGCGCAGGGCGAGGACCACGGACAGCAGGAGGACGGCCAGTTCGACCAGGCCGACCAGCCCGGGCCACCGGTCCGACTCCGTCCAGCGGCCGGTGAGCCAGACGGCAACCGTGACCAAGGCCGACATCGCCCCGGCCGTCGCGGTCACGACCGCCATGCCCTGGCGCCTGCGCGCCGCCCGGACCAGCGGAAGCGCGGCCGGGACGATCACCGCCAGCATCTGATTCATCGCCATCTCCTCCCTTCGACTGCCGCCACGTTACGACGCGGCGCAGGTTGCCCGCCTGTGCCGATCGGCATATTTCAGAGGCCTGTTGAGCAGGGAGAACAGCCCGATCGGCAGCTGCCGCTCGCCGCGTGGAACGGCCAGGCTTGAGCCATCGAAGCGGCCGGAGCGCCGGCCGCGAAGGGAGTTCACCACCATGTCGAAGCTCGCGATCAACGCCCGGACCACCACCCGTCCGGCCGTCCCGCCCGCACCACGCTGGGCCGAGTTCGCCGCCAAGGCCACCGTGCTGACCACCGTTCCCTCGGGGCTGTGGCGGATCGCGTTCGGCTTCGGCGTCCCGGTCGGCTTCACGGGTGCCACCGCCGCACGGTACGCCGAGCACCAGCCGGGCTGGGGCACGGTCTACGTCGTGGTGCTGAGCGCCCTGGCCGAAGCGCTGGCCTTCTTGACCGTCGGGCTGGTCCGGCCCTGGGGCCAGCTGGCGCCGCGCTGGATCCCGCTGATCGGCGGCCGGGCGGTGCACCCGCTCGCCGCGATCGTTCCGGGCGCGCTGGGCTCGGCGTTTCTGACCGTGCTCGGGATAACCGCGGCGGTCGGCGGCTGGAGCCGGAACATGGCGGAGCCGGACTCCCCGCACGGCGCCGCCGGCCTGGTGATGACCCTCGCCTACCTGCCGCTGGTGGCATGGGGTCCGCTGCTCGGCGCGGTCACCATCGACTACGCCCGTCGGACGCTGAGTCGCCGGTGACCACCGCAGCGGATCACACCGGGGCCGGCTCCGGGCCCCGCTCCCCGACCCCGGTCGCGGACTCGGACTCGGACTCGGCAACAACAGATCCAGCGGCCTCGGACTCGACGACCTCGGACTCAGCGGCTTCGGTCTCCCCGCGCCGGACGGGGGCGGGAGCGGGGACGGGGGCGGGAGCGGTGCGGCGGCCCCACTCGGTGGCGACCACGACCAGGGCTCCGCCGACCAGGGCGAGCGGCCCCATCCGGTTCCCGGCGATGGTGATGCCGAAGACGGCGGCCCATAGCGGTTCGGTGCCGAGCAGCAGACTCACCCGGGACGGCGAGGTGGCGCGGACAGCCCACATCTGAACGAAGAAGGCGAACAGCGTGCACAACAGGGACAGGTGCAGCAACCAGGCCCACTGGCCGGGCCCGTACGAGCGGGCGACGGCCCACGGCGACGGCCCTACGGCTGGTGCGACGGCCGCGAACACGGCGGTCGCGACGGCGAGTTGGACCCAGGTCAGGGCCAGCATGTCGGTTTCGCGGACGGCGCGGACGCGGGCCGTCGCCAGGACGAAGGCCGAGCGAACCAGGGCAGCTCCCAGCACCAGCAGGTCGCCGAGCGAAGGCGGGCGCAGCCCGCCGTCCCCGGTGAGCAGGGCGACGCCGAGCACGGCCAGCGCGGCGGCCGCGAGGAAGGCGCGGGGCGGTGCCGTTCGGCTGAGGACGCTCTCGCCGAGCGGGGTGAGCACCATCGCGAGGCTGATGATCAACCCGGCATTGGTGGCGGAGGTGTGCACGGCGCCGTACGTCTCCAGCAGGAAGATCCCGCTGAGCACCAACCCCAGTGCACCGCCGCCCAGCCACTCGGCGCGGCTCAGCCTCCGTAGCGCCGGCCAGGCGACCATCCCGAGCAGCGGCAGCACCAGCCCGAACCGCAGGACCAGCATCGCCACGGCCGTCCCGGGCTCCGCCACCCGCTGGACGGCGAGGAAGCTCGACCCCCACACCGCTGCCACCAAGAGAACCGGCAGGTCGCGAAGGGCCGATGAGGACGAAGACATGGACAGGGAGGCACGCATGAGTCAGATCCCTCCGAGCGAACGGAACCGGCGGGGCGCGAGTACCGTACGGCGTCGGACGGACCCTGGAGCTGGGCGAAGGGCACAGCTATCGACGGGGCGGAGCATGGAGCAGGGGGACGCCATCCTCCCGCACCGGCCCACCCGTGATCAACGCCCTGCCGCAACTCGCTGGATCTCCGGAGGGCTCCGGCACCCCCGGGGCCAACGCCCTTCCCAGGCCCGGCAGGTCAGCGGACGAGCAGGCCGTTCGCCGCGGCGATCTCCTCGATGTCGGCCGGGGTCCCGGACATGATGGCGCGGACGTGCTCGGTGACGAGCTCGACCGGCCAGTCCCACCAGGCCGCACGGAGCAGGCGCTCGATGTCGGCGCCCTCGAAGCGGCGCCGGATCGGCCGGGCCGGGTTGCCGCCGACGATGGTGTACGGCTCGACGTCGGCGGTGACCATCGCACCGGCCGCGATGATCGCGCCGTCACCGATCCGGACGCCGGGCAGGACGGTGGCACCGAAGCCGAACCAGACGTCGTTGCCGATCACGGTGTCGCCCCGGCTGGGCAGGCCGGTCACGAGGTCGAGGGTCCGCTCGGTCCACTCGCCGCCGAACATCGTGAACGGGAAGGTGGACACGCCGATGGTCGGGTGGGCGGCGCCGGCCATCAGGAAGCGGGCCCCGGTGGCGATCGCGCAGTACTTGCCGATCACCAGCCGCTCGGGTCCGTAGGCGTAGAGGACGTTGCGCTCCTCGAAGCGGGTGGCCCCCTCGGGGTCATCGAAGTAGGTGTACTCACCGACCTCGATCCGCGGGTCGGTGACGAGCGGGCGCAGCAGGACGACCCGGTCGTGGCCGGCGAGCGGGTGCAGGGCAGTGGGGTCGGGAATGGCGGTGGCGGTCACGCAGGCTCCTCTCGTAACGCGACCAAAGTCGCATTACGATGAGCATGGCACGACCGCCACACCGCAGCAAGCCTTAACGCGACTGGAGTCGACTTTGAACGAGAACGCCCCGGAGCCGACTCACCTCGAAACGACCCACCCAGAGCCCCGCACCCCGACCCCGCGCCCCGGCGGCCGCAGCGCCCGGGTCCGGGAGGGGGTGGTCGCCGCCACGCTCGCCGAGGTCACCGAGAAGGGGTACGACGACCTCACCATCGAGGCGGTCGCGAGCCGCTCCGGCGTCCACAAGGCGACGCTGTACCGGCGGTGGGGCGGAGTGGACGGCCTGGTCGCGGACGCCCTGACCGCCTCGGCCGACCAGCCCTGGCCGCTGCCCGACACCGGCGACCTCCGCGAGGACCTGCGACTGATCACCCGGGAGGTGTTCACCGTCTTCACCGATCCCGACCTGGGGGCCACCCCCACCGCGCTGATCTTCGCCGCCCAGCGCTCCGACACCGGCGCGACCGCCCTGCGCGCCTTCTTCGCCTCCCGTCACCGCCAGGCCGCCGAGGTCGCCGAACGAGCCGTCGCCCGAGGCGAGTTGCCCACCGGAACCGACGGTGCCGAGGTGGTCCGGGCCGCCACCGCCCCGCTCTACTACCGGCTGTTCGTCACCGGCGAGCCGCTGGACGCCCGCACCGCCGAGCGGGCCGCCGACGCCGCCGCACTGGCCGCCCGCGCCGGACTGTTCACCCCCGCCCCCCGGGCCAACCCCGTTCCCCCGGAGTCCTCCTGACCCTCCACCCGCCCGACGGGGCCTGAACCCCACCGCTCCCTACCGCCCCCTACCGGATCGCCGCCCCGACGTGGATGATGGCGCCATGCCAACCCCGCCGTCCACCACCCTTCGGAAGGCCCGTCACGTGAAGCGCGCACCCTGGGCTCTGCTCGCCGTCGCCACCGTCCTCCCGCTCACGGCGAGCACCGGCACCGCCGTCGCGGACACCACGCCGCCCGCGCCCGCCTGCACCTACACGCCCGCGGTGCCGGCCGACAACTTCAAGGGCATCCCGGTCTTCGACGCCAAGAAGGCCGCCCAGCCCTACCGCGCCACCCTGCGCACCAGCCAGGGCGCGATCACCTTCCAGGCGTTGACCGACAAGGCGCCCTGCACCACCTTCTCGTTCCGTTTCCTCGCCGAGCACGACTACTTCGACCGCAGCCACTGCCACCGCCTCACCACCCAGCGGCTCTACGTCCTGCAGTGCGGCGACCCGACCGGAACGGGCAGCGGCGGGCCCGGCTACTCCTTCCCGGACGAGAACCTGACCGGCGCCACCTACCCGGCCGGCACCGTGGCGATGGCCAACGCCGGTCCGAACACCAACGGCAGCCAGTTCTTCTTCGTCTGGAAGGACACCAAGCTCTCCCCCGCCTACACCCCGTTCGGCCGGATCACGGCGGGCCTGGACGTCCTGCAGAAGATCGCCGCAGGCGGCGAGGACGACCAGAACAACCCCGGCGACGGCTTCCCCACCCTCCCCGTGAACATCCGCCACGTGAAGATCAGCACCCGCTGACCGGGAGCCCGCCCCTCACCGCCCACCCCTCACCCCTCACCGCCCGCCCCCACGCCGTTCCCGTGCGTCGGCAGCGCCTCCCGTACGGTGACAGCACCAACGACACCGCACGGGAGCAGCGCGCATGGACAGCCGGATCTGGGAGAGCGTGGACCACCTCGTCGCGTGGCTCGACGAGCAGGGCACGCAGTCGCCCCGGGAGGAGCGCCTGCTGCGGATCCTCAAGCTCTCCGAGGAGGTCGGTGAGGTCGGCGCCGCGGTGATCGGCGCCACCGGCCAGAACCCGCGCAAGGGCGTCACCCACAGCTGGGAGGACGTCCAGCACGAGCTCTGCGACGTCGTCTTCACCGCCCTCGTCGCCCTCCGGACGCTCACCCCCGACGCGGCCCGGGTCTTCGCCGACCGCCTCGCCTACGTCGAACAGCGCTCCGCCGCCTCCCGCCGCCCGGCGGACGGGGAGCGGAAGGCGGCGGAGGAGACGCCTTGAGGTCCTGGAAAGGACCGGGGGGACCAGGGGGACCGGAAGGAAGGCCCAGGCCCGCTACGCGTTGGGCGCGACCTTCGCGAGGCCGTTGATGATGCGGTCCATCGCGTCGCCGCCCTGCGGGTCGGTGAGGTTGGCGAGCATCTTGAGGGTGAAGCGCATCAGCATCGGGTGGGTGAGGCCGCGCTGGGTGGCGATCTGCATCACCTTGGGGTTGCCGATGAGCTTCACGAAGGCGCGGCCCATCGTGTAGTAGCCGCCGTAGACGTCCTTGAGGACGCGCGGGTAGCCCTGCAGAGCGCGCTCGCGCCCGGTCTCGGTGACCCGGGCGTGGGCCTGGACGATGACGCCGGCGGCGATCTGGCCGGATTCCATCGCGTAGGCGATGCCCTCGCCGTTGAACGGGTTGACCATGCCGCCCGCGTCGCCGACGAGCAGCAGGCCGCGGGTGTAGTGCGGCTGCCGGTTGAAGGCCATCGGCAGCGCGGCGCCGCGGATCGGGTCGGTCATGTTCTCGGGGGTGTAGCCCCACTCCTCCGGCATGCCGGCGCACCAGGCCTTGAGCACCTCGCGCCAGTCGAGTTCGCCGAACGCGGGCGAGGAGTTGAGGATGCCGAGGCCGACATTGGAGGTGCCGTCGCCCATACCGAAGACCCAGCCGTACCCGGGCAGCTGCTTGCGCTGGCCGCCGCGGGTGTCCCACAGCTCCAGCCAGGACTCCAGGTAGTCGTCGTCGTGGCGCGGCGAGGTGAAGTACGTCCGGTAGGCGACGCCCATCGGGCGGTCCTCGCGGCGGTGCAGGCCCATGGCGAGCGAGAGCCGGGTGGAGTTGCCGTCGGCGGCGACCACCAGCGGGGCACGGAAGGTGACCGGCCGCTTCTCGTCGCCGAGCTTGGCGGTGACGCCGACGATCCGGCCGGTGCGCTCGTCCAGGACGGGCCCGCTGACGTTGCAGCGCTCGTAGAGCCGGGCGCCGGCCTTCTCGGCCTGACGGACCAGCAGCTCGTCGAAGTCGGCGCGCTTGCGGACCAGGCCGTAGTCGGGGAAGGCGGACAGCTCGGGCCAGTCCAGCTCCAGCCGGACGCCGCCGCCGATGATGCGCAGGCCCTTGTTGTGCAGCCAGCCGTTCTCGGTGGAGACGTCGATGCCCATGTCCACCAGCTGCTTGGTGGCGCGGGGGGTGAGGCCGTCGCCGCAGACCTTCTCGCGCGGGAACGCGGTCTTCTCCAGCAGCAGCACGTCCAGCCCGGCCTGGGCGAGGTAATACGCGGTGGTGGACCCGGCCGGACCCGCGCCGACCACGATGACGTCGGCCGTGCTCTCGACCGGGCTGTCCGGCTTCGTCAGATCGGCTGCGGTCTCGGACACGGTGGACACTCTCCTGGAGCTGCGGCTGTGGGGACGGCGGCTTTTGTCTCCGGCAGTCTAGTTCCGTCCCCGCCGCCGGAAACGACCACGCCCCCACCCCGCCGGTGCAGCGGCTACCCGAGCTTGTACGCCCGGTGCAGCGCGACGATGCCGCCGGTGAGGTTGCGCCAGGCGACCTTGGACCAGCCGCTCTCCTGCAGCCGGGCCGCCAGCTCGGGCTGGTCGGGCCAGGACCGGATGGACTCGGCGAGGTACACGTACGCGTCCGGGTTGCTGCTGACCGCGGTGGCGACCGGCGGCAGAGCGCGCATCAGGTACTCGGTGTAGACCGTCCGGAACGGCGTCCAGGTCGGGGTGGAGAACTCGCAGATCACCAGCTTGCCGCCGGGCTTGGTGACGCGCTGCATCTCGCGCAGCGCCGCGTCGGTGTCCTGGACGTTGCGCAGCGCGAAGGAGATCGTCACCGAGTCGAAGGTGCCGTCCGCGAACGGCAGCCGGGTGGCGTCGCCGGCGGTGAGCGGCAGTTCGGGGTGGCGGCGCTTGCCCTCGACGAGCATGCCGACGGAGAAGTCGCACGGGACGACCTGCGCGCCGGCCTCGGCGAAGGGCAGCGAGGAGGTGCCGGTGCCGGCTCCGAGGTCGAGCACGAGGTCCCCCGGTCCGGCGGCCACCGCCTCGGCCACCGCCCGGCGCCAGGCGCGGGCCTGGCCGAGGGACAGCACGTCGTTGGTGCGGTCGTACTTGGCCGCGACGTCGTCGAACATGGCGGCGACTTCGTGCGGCTGCTTGTCCAGAGAGGCTCGGGTCACGCCCCCATTGTTCACCCTGGCGCCGACAGCCCGACCAACGGGGCACGCCGCGGGGCGTCCGCACCCGCCGCACGGGCCCCGCCGCACAGACCCGTCCACCCGGCACCCGTCGCACGGACGTCGCCGCGCGCCCCCGCCGCCCAGCTCCCCCGCCCAGTTCCCCCGCCCAGCCCACCGGCGCCCCACCCGGCCCACCAGTGCTACGCGCCCCGTCAGTGCTGCGCGCGCCGCCCGCCCGCGCGCCGCCGGCGCCGGGAGCGCTTGCCGTGGGTTATCGCGGGCATCCCGTCGGCCAGCGCCCCGGTCGCCAGCGCGACGGTGGTGGCCAGCCGGCCCTGCCCGGCGCGGACCGCGAGCGCCCGCCGGTGCCGCCGGATGCGCAGCACGCAGATCACGAACATCCCGACCGCGACCGGCACGCTGAACCGGGCCAGGCCGACGCCGACCGGCTGCGGGTAGGTGTCGCCGCAGATCCGCACCGCCCCCGGGTCGTCGGCGGCGTGCTCCAGGCAGATCGGGTCGCCGATCCTGGCGCCGTCGGCGAGCGGCAGCGCGGCCGCGGTGTGCGACTGGCCGGACGCCCGGTAGCTGACGGCGCTGTAGGAGCCGCCGCCGGTGGGGAGCTGGGTGACGACGCCTTCGACTCTCACGGGGTGGGCGCCGATCCGGTCGGCCTGGTCGGCCTGGCGCCAGCCGAGCAGGCACATGCCGACGGCCAGCACGGCGCTGAGCACGGCGGCGAGGTACCAACCACGGCCCATCCGCGGGGATCGCGGCGGGGGGACGGTCGCGGATCGCATGGTTCCTGTCCTGGCTTGCCTTCGGGGCCTGGGACACGGCCCCGCCACCCGCGGGCACGGGCGGTAGGTGGTGAGGGTACGGAGTGAGCTGTCCGGGATCGTATCCGCTGGCGGGCCCTCAGGTCACGGCGAAGGGGGAATCACCCCACAGGGTGGACAGTGGAGTTCGGCGGCACACGAAGGAAGTGCCGTACGCCGCAAGGAAGTCCGACTACCGGCGAGTACGCCGCCCGGTTCCCGGCCTCGTTCAGCGCCGCCGGTACACCAACCGCCCGCCCAGTACGGCGGCCAGGCAACCGCCCGGCGATGGCTGGGCGAAGCCCTCCCCAACGGCCGGGAACACCGCGAAGTCGGCCCGGCCGCCCGCCGCCACCCGGCCGTGCACGGCCGCCGCGAGCGGCAGCACCGACAGCGGGTCCAGCGGGCCGTCTCCCAGGCCCAGCAGGCAGTCCCCCGCGCCCACCGCACCAGGGCCACCCCCGGCGCCCGGGCCACTCCCCGCCTCAGGGCCACCCCCCGTGCCAGGGCCGCCCGGCAGCGCGACCAGCCCGGAGCGCGCCACGGCCGTGCGCACCGCGGCCCGCTCGAACGGCCCGGCCACCGCCGTCACCCCGAACCCGAGCATCCGTTGCAGCCCGCGCCGGGCGCTCGCGCCGCAGCGCCCCTCGTCGGCGGAGCCCGTCAGCCCGTCCGCGACCGGCTCGACGCCGATCTCCTCGCGCGGGTCCGGGTGGTAGGCGTGTTCCAGCAGCCGGTGCCCGTACGGGTTGCGCAGCCCCGGCGTGAGCACCGCGGCGCCCCAGTCCCGCAGTCGCGCCCCCGGGTGCGCGGCGGCCAGTTCCCGGTACGGTCCGACGGCCTCGACGCGGTCACCGCGCACCAGCACCGCCCCGTCCGGGAGGGACGGGGCGGTGGGGTCGGCCGGGTCGGGCAGCACCAGGGCCGCCCGGTGCAGGGTCAGCACGGCGGTGCCCCGGGCCTCAGTTGTCCAGGATCTTCAGCTCGGGGTGCGCGGTGCCGCCCTCGATCGCCGTGGAGGCGATGTGCGAGGCGACCCGCGGGTCCACCGGGTCGTTGGCCGGGTCGTCCAGCACCCGCAGGTGCTCGTACGTGGTCGCGCGCTGCGCCGGGACGCGGTCGGCGGCCCGGATGAGGTGGATCAGCTCGGTGAGGTTGGAGCGGTGCTTGGCACCGGCCGCCGAGACGACGTTCTCCTCCAGCATGACCGAGCCGAGGTCGTCCGCACCGTAGTGCAGCGACAGCTGGCCGGCCTCCTTGCCGGTGGTGAGCCAGGAGCCCTGGATGTGGGCGATGTTGTCGAGGAACAGGCGGGCGATCGCGATCATCCGCAGGTACTCGAAGACGGTGGCCTGCGTCGAGCCCTTCAGGTGGTTGTTCTGCGGCTGGTAGGTGTAGGGGATGAAGGCCCGGAAGCCGCCGGTGCGGTCCTGCACGTCGCGGATCATCCGCAGGTGCTCGATCCGCTCGGCGTTGGTCTCGCCGGTGCCCATCAGCATGGTGGAGGTGGACTCCACGCCGAGGCCGTGCGCGGCCTCCATGATCTCCAGCCAGCGCTCGCCGGACTCCTTGAGCGGGGCGATCGCCTTGCGCGGCCGCGCGGGCAGCAGCTCGGCGCCGGCGCCGGCGAAGGAGTCCAGGCCGGCCCGGTGGATCCGGGTGATGGCCTCCTCGATCGAGACGCCCGAGATCCGGGCCATGTGGTCGACCTCGGAGGCGCCCAGGGAGTGGATCACCAGCTGCGGGAAGTCGGCCTTGATGGCCGAGAACGCGCGCTCGTAGTACTCCACGCCGTAGTCCGGGTGGTGGCCGCCCTGGAACATGATCTGGGTGCCGCCCAGTTCGACGGTCTCGGCGCAGCGGCGCAGGATCTCGTCGAGCTCGCGGGACCAGCCCTTGTCGCTCTTCGGCGGCACGTAGAAGGCGCAGAACTTGCACGCCGTCACGCAGACGTTGGTGTAGTTGATGTTGCGCTCGATGATGTACGTCGCGATGTGCTCGGTACCGGCGTAGCGGCGGCGGCGCACCGCGTCGGCGGCGGAGCCGAGCGCGTGCAGCGGCGCCGAGCGGTACAGCTCCAGCGCCTCCTCCGGGGTGATCCGGCCACCGCCGGCGGCCCGGTCGAGCACGGCCTGCAAATCGGTGCTGGGCGCATCGAGGGTGGTCGCTGCGAGCTCGGTCACCTGGCCGCCTTCTCTCTCTCGGATACTGCAGTTCTCGGCGCTGCCGCCCCCGGACGACGGGCGTCCGGGTACGGCCGAACCAGCCTACGCCAGGCCTTTCGAGCGTCCGCGTCAGCCCGCTGCCCGTCGGCCCCGGAGCACCTGAGCACCTGAGCCGGTGCACCGGCGCACCGGAGCGCCCCGCCGCACTCAGCCGACCGGCAGCGCCGCCGGCTCCAGCAGCCGCACCGCGACGTCCGACGCGAAGCCGCTGTCGTGCGCGACCCTGCGGGCGAACTCGGCGACGCCGGCCAGCTGCCGCTCGCCGAGCGAGAAGTCGAGGGCCTCGCTGAAGTACCGCTCCAGCACGTCCGCGCCGAAGGCCTCCCAGCGGGCGGCCTGTTCGGCGACCTTGGCGGCCTCGACCAGTGAGAGGTCGCGGGACTCCAGGAAGGCCCGGTGCACGGCCGCGGTCAGTTCCGGACGGCGCTCGGCGAACTCGCGGCGCACAGCCCAGACGGCGAAGACGAACGGCAGGCCGGTCCACTCCTTCCACATCTCGCCGAGGTCGTGGACGGTCAGTCCGAGGTCGGCGGCCTGGCCGAGGTAGGCGCGCAGCGCCGGGTCGCCGATCAGGACGGCGGCGTCGGCCTCGGCGAGCATCGAGCTGAGGTCGGGCGGGCAGCTGAAGTAGTCGGGGCGGACGCCCTCGCGTTCCTCCAGCAGCAGCCGGGCGAGCCGGACGGAGGTGCGGCTGGTGGAGCCGAGGGCGACGCGGCGGCCGTCCAGGTCGGCGAGCGGCACCTTGCTGACGATGAGGCAGGACATCACCGGGCCGTCGCTGCCGACCGCGATGTCGGGCAGGACCAGCAGGTCGTCGGCGTTGCGCAGGTACTCCACGCAGGTGATCGGACCGATGTCCAGCGAGCCGTCGACGAGCTGGTCGCTCAGCTTCTCCGGGGTGTCCTTGGTGAGGTCGAGGTCCAGGAGGTTGCCGGTCCTGGCGAGGCCCCAGTAGAGGGGTACGCAGTTCAGGAACTGGATGTGGCCGACGCGAGGCCTGACCGGGGTGTGTTCCTGGGGCTCCCGCGATTGTCCGTCCGGTGCTGCCACTGCGCCGCTCCCTTGTACTGTTCGTGCGCTTTCCCGCAGCGTATGCCTGCTGTTCACAAAGGCCTGCACCGGGCACCCGACACGCGCTCGCGAGGCCTGCGGGACGCGCCTGCGAGGGCCTACGACACGCGTCGTGGGGGCCGCAGTTCACCCCTGGTCGTCACAGCGACCGCATGCTAGCGTTGCCCTCAGTTGCAGTTTGATTCCCCTTGCAGTACTTGAAGCCTGCGGAGCATGTAACCGCGGGCTTTTTGTAGTTTTTCAGCAATATCGAAAAACTTCGGACTCGTCCGGAGGCAGGGCGATCAGCGCAGCGGACCGGGTGCCACACGGTGTGGCCCCGACACGTCCCTCGCAAGGAGAACGGCATGGCCACGGGAACCGTCAAGTGGTTCAACGCTGAGAAGGGCTTCGGCTTCATCGCCCAGGAGGGCGGCGGCCCCGACGTCTTCGTCCACTACTCCGCCATCAACGCGAGCGGCTTCCGCTCGCTGGAGGAGAACCAGGCGGTGAACTTTGACGTCACCCAGGGCCCGAAGGGCCCGCAGGCGGAGAACGTCACCCCCATCTGACCATCCTCTGATGTTCTGATCGCTCGGGACCCCAGCGGGTCCGTCGGCGGCTCCCGACAGCCGTCACCATGAGCACAAGAGCAACACCCAAGGGGGCCCGCCCAACCGGCGGGCCCCCTGCCTTTTCCCCTGGCCTTTCCACCGCCCCTTTCCCCCCGGCCGCCGACCCGGGGAGCAGCACACGAGCCCGCGCCGGTGCCGTCGCCCCCGCGGCACGCACAAGGGCCCGCTGCCGCACC